>NZ_JAHXBG010000017.1 GCF_020103725.1 Hyalangium gracile
ATGTTCAGCCCAAGCGCCTGCGCAAGCACCCACGAGGGCCCAAGAAGAAGACGAAGAAGGGTTACGTCTCAGGACGGTCTGCACGCCAGCACGTCTCCACCGCTCGTGTTCTGGCCTCCGGACGCATCGATCCAACATCTTGAAAGGGGTGGTTCTCAGGGGCTGATTCCGATGAGCTGCGGAATGGGGTACCTGGAGTAAATTTCAAGAAGGATTTGCTGGAGCCTCTCTGGGCGAGGTTGGCCCTGGCCATACCCCCATTGCCTCCGGAACTCTTGGGTAATGGTCTGGTGATAGGCGGACTGAAGCCGGTACGTCACTCCTGTCTTCGCGCCCCCGAGATAGAGGGGAATGAAGTGATGCTCCTGATACCCCTGGTGATTGGGGTAACTCAGCCTGCCGCCGCCTCACCGCGATCTCGTCTCGCGTCGGCCAAGGGTTGAGCACCGGCGGCTGTCTACGCCCGCCCAGGCTGCTACGGCCTCCCCTCTGTAGCGGGCGGCGAGCCATCACCCGTTCCATCTCGCCGACCGGATTTCCCTCTACAAAGGAGACGTCCCACCCAGCTGCTTCCAACGCCTCTTCATCCCAGTGCATCCACTCCAACAACTCTCCTGGCAGGAAGACGCTTGGAGCATCCATGCGCTCCACTTCCGGGAGCGGCTCCCCGGTCTCTCGAACAACCTGGCTCTCCGAGGCGCACCCCATCAACGAGAGACAGCAGACCAGCAGGCAGAGTCGTAGGAGCATGAGCGGCTCACATTCTGAGGAACCGGAACATCATAGTGGAGGCGCGGGAATCGAACCCGCCGCTCGGCGCATCGCTGGCGGTGGCGTCAGCTGCCCCCGACTTCCACGGGGAGGCGCAGCGTGAACCGCGCCCCGGCGCCGAGCTCACTCTCCACGTCGAGCGTCCCGTCGTGGCGCTCGGCAATCTGACGGCTGATGTGCAAGCCGAGGCCGAGCCCGGTGATGCTCCGGCTGGCCACGGCCCGCTCGAAGCGCTGGAAGATGCGCTGCTGGTCTCGTGGCGCAATCCCAGGGCCCTGGTCGCTGACCGAAACCTCCACCCGGTCTCCGCGCCGGCCCACGTCGATGCGCACCGGCTTCCCCTCGCCGTACTTCAGGGCGTTGGCGAGCAGGTTGTCGAGCACCTGCGCCAGCCGGGCCCGGTCCCCGTGGACCCATGCATCCTCGGAGACCTCCACCGTGAGGGCGACGCCCGCGGACTGGAAGAGCTCGCTCGCCTGATGCACCGTCTCGGTCACCAGCTCCCGGACCGACAGGGGCGCCATGTCCATGGTCAGCATCCCCGTGGCAATCCGTGACACGTCGAGCATGTCGTCGATGAGCCGCTCCACGCGCCGCAGCTGGCGAGCAGCCACCCCGAGGCGGTTGGTCAACGCCTCGGAGGGGAGCCCGGCCGAGCCCGGCTTCTGCAACGAGCGGCCCGCCAGCTCGAGCTGAAGCTTCAGCGAGGTGAGAGGCGTCTTGAGCTCGTGGGAGCAGATGCTGAGGAACTCGTCGCGAGCGGAGATCGCCTCGGTGGCTCGCTCATAGAGCCGCGAGTTCTCCACCGCCTGCGCGGCCTTCCCGGCGAGCTGCTTCGCGTAGGAAAGGTCCCGCTCCGTGTAGCTGCGCCGGGATGCGGCGAGCAGCAGGGAGAGGACTCCGAGCACCCTGCCGCGCGCCACGAGCGGCACGCAGATCATCGAGTGCACCTCCGCCTCGAGGATGACCTGGGCGTGTTCGTCGCTGAGGGCCATCTGCCCGATCTTCTCGCGCTCGAGGACCGGGATGAGCAGGGGCCTCGCCTCGAAGAGCGCCCGGGCAGGTGGGTTCTCCGGACGGTCCCTGCTGATGGCGAAGCGGGTGACCTTCGCCTTGACGGGCTCGTGTCGCGGGTCCGCGATGACGACCTCCGCACGGCGGACCGAGCCGTCGTCCTCGAGCAGGTCGATGAGGCACCAGTCTCCGAGCGTGGGCACCGCGAGCCGCGCCAGCGCGGAGAGCGTCTCGCGAGGGTCCAGCGATGAGGCCAGGACGTCTCCCGCGTTGGAGATGAACCGGCGCATCTCCTCCTCTCGCCGCTGCTCACGGATGTCACGCACGATGGCGACGTATCCGAAGACCTCTCCGTCGGCCGAGCGCGCCACCGAGGACAGGGTGCTCGTGAGGATGCGCTCACCGCCGCGGTGGCGATAGCTCACCTCGCGAGCCGCCGCTCCGGGCGCGTGCCCAGGCTCCGTCCCCTCGGCCTCGAGGATGGACACCGGCCGTCCGATGAGCTCACCCGGCGCATAGCCGAAGAGCGCGTTCGCCGCCGGGTTCACCAGCACGATGATGCGCTCGGGCGAGGTCATGATCACCGGCTCCGGGAGGTGCTGGTAGACGGCCTCGAACTCCGCGCTCTTGCGGAGGATGAGCTCCTGCGCCTCTCGCCGCTCGGTGACGTCCTCGTGGATGAGGACCAGCTGCCGGACCTCGCCGGCTGCGTCCTTCACGGGATAGAGGTTGCCCTCGACCCACCGCGCACGGCCCGCGAGCTGGGGCTCGGCCGCGTCGTAGCGGATGGCCGGGATGCGGCTGTTCTCGCCTCGCAGGGCTCGGTGGAAGTACGGGAGGATGCCCTGCTTCTCGAGCTGTGGGTCCGTCAGGACGTTGTAGTCGCGGAGGATGAAGTTCTCGACCACGTCCGGCGGGATGCGCCAGAGCGCGCGCCAGGCCGCGTTGACCTGCAGCGTCCGGCCCGAGACGTCGATCAGCTGGATGCTCAGCGGCGCGTTCTCGAAGAGGGTGCGCAGGCGCTCCTGCGTCTCGGCGAGCAGCTGCCCCTGGCTCTTGACCTTCGCTTCGAGCAACTCGTTGAGTTGCTCGAGCTGAGGGACCGTCCGGCCGTGGCCGGCGTCGTCATGCATGAAGGCAGTCTCGTCTGTTGTGGCTCCCAACGATAGCAATCAAGGGAGCTGCGCGGCCAGGCGCGCGCTACTCGTCCGAGGCGGAGGCTACCGCCGCGACGGAGCTGCTCAGGGTGGCTCCCGCCGGGAGCACGTCCGAGAGCTGCCGGCCCATCGTCCACCCGTCGTGGTAGAGCACGCCCACCGGCGCGATGGTCGAGTTCCGGTACAGCCCCATCTTCAGGTAGTTGAGCATCCCCGAGTACTGCGTGGCGCAGTAGCGCTTGGGCAGCACGAGCTGGCCGTTGTGGTACAGCTCCACGAAGCCCACGCTCGCGTTCGAGGACCACTTCGTGTGGAACACGAAGTCCTGCCACGCCCCACGCACCAGCGGCGCGCTCCACACCTGCGTCCCGCTGCAGTTCAGGCTGATCCGCTCGTTGTTGACCACGAACTCCACTGGCGGTGAACCGCTGTTACCCTCGTGGTGCCACTGCGCGAACACCTGCCACGTCTTCGGGGCCGGGAAGTCCGTCGCGAACATCGTGCTCCAGCGGTAGAAGTACTCCGAGCCCACCGGCTCGCGCGTCATCCGGTACAGCTCGTTGCGGTTGCCGCTGGCGTTGATGGGGTTGTCTCCCTGCCGCACCGTCACCTTGAGCGCATAGTTGCCCTCGCGCCGAGGCGAGGACACCAGCTGCATCCGGTCCGCGCTCACCATGTGCGCGCCGCTCCACTGCGAGCGATCACCCGTCTCGAAGTTGCCGCTCCACACCACGCTGGCCGGCGGCGTCGTGCTCTCGCCCGAGCACACCCGCGCCTCCGAGATGCTCGCCCAGTCGTTCACGCTGTTGCCGTTCACCCGGATGCGCACCCGGCGCGTCGTCCGCGGCGAGAATGTGTACGTCTCCGCCTCCGCCGTCGTGCCGCTGCTCGTGCCGGTGTGGATCTGCGTGTACACCATCCCGTCCGAGGAGACCGAGATCGCGAAGTTGTTGGTGCGCGTGTTGCCCTGGTGCCAGGCGATCGCCACGCCGGAGATGGTGCGGTTGCTGCCCAGGTCGTAGTCGATCCACGAGCCCTGCCCGAGGTTGCTCCAGCGAGTGTCGAGCCGGTCGTCTGTCGTGTGGGCCGGCGGATTGATGGCCTCGCTACCCGAGGCAATCATCGAGGACACCGGGAGCGGTGTGCAGCTCCGCAGGGTGAGTCCTGCCTCCGCAACCTGGAGGGGACCGGGTTCCTCATCGGTGAAGGTGTCCTGGGGACCACAGGCCACGGTGCCAACGAGGAAGAGGGTTCCGACCGACAGAAGGGCTTTCTTCATGTTCTCTCTGGGGAAAAGACAGACAAGGGGTGTTCCGGTCCACGCGCCGTGGCCGGTGCTGCGATGGGGTTGGTTTCGAGGCACAGCGCTCCCGTCACGCGCGGGGGGCACCTCTCCCGGCGTCGGGGACGCATGTGGTTCTTGGGGTTCTTCTCCTGCTGATGCGCCGCGGCATTCGGCCGAGGCGGGCGTAGGAATTATTTCGTACTCAACATTTCGTCAAAGCCCCCCGGTGTTGCCCGCTCGAAGGGCAGGCAGACAGGCTCGTGAGCAGGAAAGAAAGTCGAGTCTTCTCAAATACTTGGAGGCATAGGCAACCAAAGCCTTCATCCTCCGGCAACGTAGGCAAGTCGCTCCCTTTTGCCCACGTCAAAGGTCCCTCATGCTGCAGGTTGCTTGCCGTACAAGCCGGAGGAGTCCACCGTGCCGCTGGTGGCCATGGCGCTGCGCATGCCCAAGGAGGGCTGAGCGGCGCCGGCGGCTAGCGCTTGCGACGCGGCGCGGACTTCTTCCGGGCTCCGGCGCGCTTCGCGGCACCCGCGGTCTTCTTCTTCGCCGTCGTCTTCTTCGCCGTCGTCTTCTTCGCCGTCGCCTTCTTCGCCGCTGCCTTGCGCGAGGAAGGCCCGGGGGCGCCGAGCCGCAGTTCGTCGGCGGTCTTGTGGCACACGGCCTCGATGTTGTGGCCGTCCGGGTCGATCACGAACGCGGCGTAGTAGGACGGGTGGTACTCGAGCCGCAGGCCCGGCGCGCCATCATCCTTGGCGCCCAGCTTCAGCGCCTGGGCGTGGAACGCATCCACCGCGGCGTGGTCCTTCGCAATGAAGGCGATGTGGGTACGCGGGTGCGTATCCGGCCCGGCGCCGATCCAGAAGTAGGGCTTGATGTCGTCTCCGTAGCCGCCGACCTCGCCGAACTCCATGACCCGCTTGTAGCCGAGCGTCGGCAACAGTTCGTCATAGAAGCGCTTGGAGACGTCGTAGTCCTTCACCCGCAGCATGATGTGGTCGAGCATGCAGGGGCATCTAGCACAGGACCCTCAGGGTAGGGCCAGTGCCATGTGCGCTACTGCAGCGTGAGGGAGAGCTCATCTCCCGCGCGCACCATGAGCTCCTGGTCCGAGGTGGACACGGCGTTGGAGCCGATGGGGTCCGCCTGGAAGCGCAGCAGGCCCTGCTCGTTGGGGAGGAGGTGCGGGGGGATGGTGAAGGTGCGGCTGCTCATCCCCGGCACCAGGCCCAGGCGGATGCGCGTGGTCTCGCTCAGCACATACATGTTGAAGTCGATGGGCTTCTGGTTGCGCACCTCCACCGTCGTCTTCGGCGGTGGAGGCCTGGTGGGGTCCTCCGGCGTCCGCACGCCGCTGCAGGAGACCGAGGTGAGCAGCAGCAGCAGCGGGACGACCTGGACGGCGCGCATGGGAGCCTCTGGGAGCGATCAGGCGCTCTGGACGCCTGGGGCCATGGAGACCTTGAACCTCAGCTGGAGTGTCAGGTGCCCGTTGGCGGGGACCTCGACCTTCCACTTGCAGAAGCCATTGTCATCCAGCTGGGGCTCGCTCGTGGTCTTCGCCGTGTCCAGCTCCACCTTCACGTGTTCGATCTCGGATACCGGCAGGCGCTCGGTGACGACCACCGTCCGCGCCTCGCCCGAGAGGTTGGAGAGGTAGATGGAGATGTGGTGGGTGGTCTCGTTCCACTTGGTGACGTGGTGCTGCTTGGTGCTCTTCTTCTCCTCGCGCCGCACGCGCAGCGAGTCATCCGGGCCGAAGCTCAGCTCGAACCTCTCCTGCGGCGCCACGAAGAGCGTCTGCGTCCAGCCCACGAAGCCGTTGTCCTGCAGCAGCTCCACGGGCCCCGCCAGCAGCGGGCTGGAGGAGGTGTTGCGCGTCACCGCGCGCAGGAACACCTTGGGCTCCAGCTCGGGGAACGTCACCAGCTCCGCCCGCGCGTCGTCCTCGAAGGTGAAGAGCGGGATGACGTTGGGCCGCCCATCCGAGGGGATGGTGCTCCTGCCCGGCGCCCGCAGGTTGCGCGTCTCTCCGCCGTCGTCCACGCCCGGCAGATCCACGCTGGTGGGCGTGGGGCGGCCGCCTTCGGACGCGGGCGAGCTGCCCAGGCCGGCCTTCTGCACCTGCACCTGGCGGGCCTGCACCACCACCGCCTCGTTCTTCTTCTTCACGGTGAGCAGGTCCTGCCGCAGCAGGGGAGGCTCGGTGCCCAGCGAGGAGCGCGCCGTGGAGAAGCGCAGCTCCACGTCCTTCCAGTCCTCGCCGGTGTCCTGCCACACGGCCGCCGAGGAGACGAGCTGCACCCGGCTCCGGCCCACCAGGCGCGCGGTGTGCAGCGGACGCCAGAGCGCGTTCGGCACCACGTAGTCGATGCGCAGCTCCACCTCGCCGGCGGCGTCGGCCAGCACGTCCGCCTCCAGCCACGACACCACCTGGTGGTCCACGCGGTCCATGGCCTGGCGCTGCCGGGCCACGGCGGCGATCTCCTCGTCCAGCCGCTCCGTGGTGAAGGTGGCCTGCAGCGTGAACTCGCGCAGCTGGCGGGCCTTGCGGAACAGCGTGTCGAACGAGTCCTGCCACTGCGCCGCCATCCCCATGCCCCAGCCGGCGTCCACGGGGAGCTCGGAGGCGCCCAGCAGCAGCAGCTCCCGGATGCGCTCGAAGCGGGCGCGGGCGTTGCCCTGGTCTTCCAGCACCTGCTGCCGCTCGCGCTGGAGCGCCTCGAGCTTCTCCTCGAGCACGCGGGCGGCCTCGGGCTTGTCCGCGGTGCGGATGCGCAGGCCGCGGCGGATGCGGATGTCCGCCACGCGGGAGCCGCCGGAGAGGACCTCCGCGCGCAGCGAGACGTCCTGCAGCACCGGCGCCACGCCGTGGACGACGATGCGGTTCTGCCCGGCGCTCACCCGGACGGTGCCGCGGCGGCTGACCTGGGCCCGGTCCTCCAGCAGCGTGACGGTGTGGACGGGAGCCTCCAGCGTCGTGGCGCCGGAGGGGAGGGGGGGCTCGTAGCGCTCGACGCCCGCGGGAGAGGTGGGTTGGATGGCCGTGCTCATGTCACGCCTCCCGGCGGTTGCCGCCGTTGAGCTCGTTGTTGGCATACAGCTTCACCACGTACTGGGCCGCCAGCTTGCTGCTGGCATTCGCGGGCACGGTGAGCCGCCAGCGGCGCCCGCCCTCGATGGGGGTGTTGCGCTCCTCCTGCGTGTAGGCCTCCCACGCCGGAGTGATGGTGCCCTCCTCGACGACCACCTCCGCGTCCTGCGCGGGCTGGGGAATGCGCTCGCGCACCTCGCAGGTGATCTCCCGGTCCAGGTTGTTGACGAGCTCGATGGTGATGTCGTGCCACAGCTCGGTGGTCGCGACGATCTTCGTCCCGCTGCGGGCCTCGTGGTACTTCGTGTTCCGAGCGCAGCGGATGGCCTGCTCCACGCCCAGGCCCAGCTTGAAGTCCCCGCGCGGCGCCACCGAGGGCAGGGTGGTGGAGAGCACGTACTCGCCGCCCACGTACACCTCCGCCGGGCCGGCCAGCATGGGCGCCGGCAGCGGGTTCTTCACCTGCGCCTGACGGTAGACGTTGGTGTCCTCGCGAGGGACGACCACGTAGAGGACGCTGGCCTCGCCGGTGCGCGTGCCCAGCGCCACGGAGTGGAACGTGCCATCCGAGGGGACATCCACGGTGGCATCCGCCGCGTAGCTGAAGTCGAAGAAGCCGTCGATGCTCGTGGCGTCCGTCGCGCCCGAGGGCAGCGGTGCGTGGGCGGCCGAGCGCGCCCGCCTCTCCGCCTCGGCCACCACGGCCATGACGTCGAACGTCACCGTGACCGAGAAGCGCGCCAGCGTCTCCAGATAGAAGCGCCGCGAGTCCACGGGCTGGAGCCGGTTGCGGTTGCTGGCATCGGCGGGCGAGGAGAGCCGTAGGTGGGTGAACACCACCGCCTCCAGGCCCGCCTGGGTGGGGGCCGCGCCACCCGGCCCGCGCGTCCGGCCCGCCCCCGCTCTCCCTCCAACGGAGACCATCTTCTCGACGGAAGCGGAGCGCGCCGGAGCCGCGGGCCGCGGCATGGGAGGCGGAGGCGCGGCTGGGGCGGGCATGACAACCGATGGGGAGACGAGGCTGGAGCTCTCCTCATAGGCCTCCTCCTTCATCATCTCGACAGGCTCCTCCGCGGCCGCCATGTCCGCGAGCGCCTCGTCGTCCATGCTCTCCGCCTCCACGTCCCTCATCGGCCGTGCGCCCTTCTTCTTCGACTTGTGCGCGTCTCGCGGGGCCGACAGCGCCTCGATGACGGAGCCGTCCTCCAGGTCCGCGGGCGCGGGCAGCGCGGGGAGCGCGTACGGCGAGGGCGTGGGCAGCCTGTACAGCAGGATCGATCGATCCCGGTCGTAGTCGGAGAAGAGCTGCGCGGCGCCCTGAGGCGCGGGACGGAACCCCGCGCGCTCGGGCGGCGGAGGCTGCGCGCGGCCGATGCGGATGGAGGACAGCTCCGGCAGCTCCGTCCACGTCATCGGGGCGGCGGTGGAGAGCACCAGCTTCACCCCCCGCCAGTCCTCACCGGAGGCCTGGCACACGAGGGCGCGCATCACCAGCTCCACCTGGCGGCAGTCCCGGGACAGGCGGCACTGGTAGCTGGGAGCCCAGCGGGCGCCGGGGATGAAGTACTCCACGGAGAGCTCCGCGCGCGCCAGCGCGGCACCGCCGTGGCGCAGCTGCACGTGCACGGACTTGTAGAGCTCCGCCGCCGTCACCTCGCGGGCGGTGGAGGCCTGGGCGATCTTCTGCTCCAGGACGGCCACCTCCTCGTGGAGCTTGCGGAGCTGCTCGCGCAGCTTGCGCGCCTCCGCGAGCCGGGACTGCACTCCCTCGTAGGCGAACTGCTCCAGCGCCATGCGAGGCCCGAGCGGAGAGGGTGGGGGGGGCTTGCCCTCCTCGGGCTCCGGGCGCGGCGGGATGGGGATGTTGCCGAGGATGGACATCTCCCACTCGAGCTCGTGCAGCTGGCTCTCCACGGTCCGCACCTGCTGGCGCAGGGCGCGCAGCGCCGCCTGATCCACCGTCTCCAGCGGCGTCTCGCGAGGAGGGATCCACAGGCCCACGCGCACGTGGGTGGCGGAAAGATCCACCCGAGGGTTGTCCGCGGAGAGCACGCGCACGCGCACGGTGGGATCGAAGAGCGAGAGCGGCAGCCGTGGAATCTCCAGCTCCGTGGGGGCTTGCCGTCGGGGCAGTCCAGCACGAGCCGCCGCGTGACGCGGGCGCCCTGCTGGTAGAGGGTCACGGTGTCGATGCGGGATTCCACGACAGGCATGTGCGCTCCCGGGAAGCAGTGCGCGGAACGCTAGATCGGTGTCCTGCGCCGAGGTGAAGGAAATCCGCCTCGAAATCCACCGGGAATATCGGCCCCTCGCGGCGTAACGGTGGTGGGGCGGCGATGTTCGAGGCCCCCGGGAGGATGAAGGGGTGCGCCCGTGGATTTGCTTGGGCTGCAGGCTCGCCGCGTGCAAACTAGCCCTCGCGTGGAGTTCCCATTCCGCTTCAGCCGCTCCCGGGCTCGGCCGCGGGCCGGGGAGCCGGCTTCTCCCGGAGCCCCTCTGCCTCCTCCCGCCAGTCCGGCGGCGGAGTTCCAGCAGGTCGTGGCTCTCTGCGAGGCGAGGCTGGAGGAGAAGGCACGCTTCCTGTGCCGGGGACGCAACCCGTCGGACGCGACGGATCTGCTGCAGGACACCTACGAGCGGGCGTTCCGCGCCTTCCACACGTATGACAGGAACGCGCCCCCGCTGCCGTGGCTGGCCTCCATCCTCACCCGGCGGTTCCTCGACATGTGCCGTCAGGACAAGCGGCACCCCCAGCAGCAGCTCACCGAGTCGCTGGACGTGCCGAGCGAGGAGGCAGGCCCCGCGGAGGTCTGGGCCGGGTATACGCTGGAGGATGTCTGGCGTGCGGTGGACCTGCTGCCCGAGGAGTTCCGCGACGTGGTGCGGCTGAAGGACATGGAAGGGCTGGCGTACGCGGAGATTTCCCAGCGGCTGGGCATCCCCGCGATGACGGTGGGGACGCGGCTGTTCCGGGCGCGCAAGAAGCTCAAGGAGCTGCTGCTGAAGAAGGCGGAGACAGGGGGGGCGTCATGACGGCTTCCTGCGAGCAGCTGGCCGCGTTCGTGGACGGCGAGCTCTCCGAGGCGGAGGCCGCGGCCTTCCAGGAGCACCTCGCCGGCTGCGCGGACTGCCAGGCCGGGCTCGAGGATCAGGTGCAGGCCAGCCTCGCGGTGGGCGAGCTGGCGAAGGGCAGGAAGTCGGAGCGCCGGGGGCCGTTCCAGCCCGTCTGGGCCCGTCCCCGCGTGCGGGTGCTGGCGTTCTCGGCGGGCCTGGCGGCGCTGATCGGCCTCCTCGTGGTGAGCTCGTATCGCTCCTCCCGCAAGGGGCTGGAGGATCCGCTCCACCTGGCGAGCGCGGACACCCGGCCGCTGGAGGGACGGCTCGGCTATCCGGGCGCGGATCGGTACCGGAAGCTCGGGACGATGCGCGGCGGGCCGGACCGAGGGACGGGACCGGACCTGCGCGTGCTGGCGCAGCTGGAGGAGCAAGGGGACTTTCGCGGCGTGGCGACGGCGTACCTGCTCGCCGGCGATGCCGAGCGCGCGGAGGCCTATCTGGACCACGTGCCGCGCTCACCGGACGTCGACAGCGATCGGGCGCTGGCGGCGCTCGGGCGAGGAGACCTGGATCGAGCGCTGGGGCTGCTGGATGGGGCGCTGGCGGCGGAGCCCGAGGCGCTGCGCGCGCACTGGAACCGGGGCGTGGTGCTGCGGGCGATGTCCCTGCAGCTGGCCGCGGCGGCGGAGTTCCAGCACGTCGCGGAGAAGGGAGAGCCCGGCTGGAGCGACGAGGCGCGACAGCTCGCGGAAGGGCTTCGCTCGGGTGCCGAGAACCGGCGCAAGTCCTGGACCGCCATGAAGGACGCGGGCATGGCGCTCGCGCTGGAGGGCAAGGCGCCACCTGCCGCGATGCTCTCCCGGAACCCGGGGCTGATGCGGCTGTACCTGTACCATGCGGTCCGGGCCGCGATGTCCCAGGAGCAGGTGCTCGCGCTGCTGCCGGTGGCGGAGGCGCTCGATCAGGTGTCTCGGACACGCACGGCCGTCGAGTACGTCCAGCGCGTCTCGCGAGCGGACGTCGCGCGGCGAGGCCCGCTGGCGGAGACGTACCGCGCGCACCTCTCGGGGCAGCAGCCGCTGTCGGGCGCGGAGGCGGAGGCGTACCTGGATCGCCTCCGGCGCTCGGGAGAGAAGGACCTGCTCCTGGGAGCCATCGTGCTGCTGAGGGCCGAGCGCCAGCACCTGGCCGAGCTGGAGCCCCTCGTCGAGCAGTCCGGGGATGCGACGTGGTACCGGGCCCCGCTGGTGAAGGCCCAGGTGCAGGAGGACCTGTCCCGGGGCGACGCCGTCCGGGCCGAGCGGCGCCTCCTGGAGGCCATCGACGAGTGCCGCCGCGCGAACCTGGAGCACCGCTGCGTCATGCTCCAGGAGGAGCTGAGCGAGCTGTACAACAAGCTCGACCGCCGCCGCGAGGCCGTGGGGCCGGCGCGCGAGGCGCTGGAGGTGGCTCGCCGGACCGACGACTGGTTCCATGAGGATCTGCTCGTGTACGACCTCATGACCAGCGCGCGGCTGAGCCATGAGGCGGCGCTGGCCAGGGCCTATCTCGACGAGTACCTGCAGCGCGAGCCAGGGAGCTGCGAGCGCCGGGCCGAGTACCACTACGGGCGTGCGCTCCTCGCCGTGGAGGCGCTGGATGCCGCGACCGCCCGGCGGGAGGTCCAGGCCGCACGCGCCTGTGACGCTCCGCCGACGCTGTTCGAAGTGTCTGTCTACGGCGATCTCCTCCGGCTCGGTGGGAGCCCCGAGGAGGTGGCCCGGGCCGAGGAGCGCATCCGGACGCTCCGGGCGGACGCCTCACTCAAGCCGGGCCAGCGGCTGTTCCTGGAGCACGTGGCGGGCCGCATCCTCATCGAGCGGGATCGCCCCGCGGGCCAGCGGGCGCTGCGAGACGTCATCGCCGGAGCGGAGAAGCTGCGCCAGACCGA
Source organism: Hyalangium gracile (assembly GCF_020103725.1). Taxonomy (NCBI): domain Bacteria; kingdom Pseudomonadati; phylum Myxococcota; class Myxococcia; order Myxococcales; family Archangiaceae; genus Hyalangium; species Hyalangium gracile. The sequence goes on from NZ_JAHXBG010000017.1 coordinate 12,309, forward strand.
CATCGAGGCGCGCAAGGCCTGGACCTACAGCCACCAGGTGCTGGTGCTGGACGCCGGGAGGGCAGGGGAGTTCGACGCGGCCATCGCGCTCCTCTCCGCCGAGCTCGAGCGGGCCGCGCCGGCGAGCTGCCTCCTCGCCCTGGCCGGACAGGATGAGCGGGTCCTCTTCATGGCGAGGGGGCCGAAAGGCGAGCTTCGGGGCGAGTACCTGGGGCAGCGCACGCGCCCTCTGCGCGAGGAGGTCCCCGCCGTGCCAGGGCCGCTCCTCGAGGTGCTCGAGAGCTGTGACTCGGTGCGGGTGCTCGCGGAGCCCATCCTCCAGGGACGGCCGGAGCTGCTGCCTCCGGAGAGGGCGTGGAGCTACCTGGTGCCCCGGGTGGGAGTCGCGAAGGCACCCGCCGTCACGGCCCCAGGCAAGCATGTCGTGGTCACCGACGTGGAGCCTCCAGCCTCCTTGAAGCTGCCCCACCTGCTGCCGTGGAGCCGTCCGCCGAGGCCGGGCGAGGTCCACCTGCGGGGCAAATCCGCCACACCCGCGACGGTGCTGGCGGAGATCGCCGATGCCACCGAGGTGGAGTTCCATGCCCACGGACTGATCCGCTCGGGGTTCTCGGATGCCTCGTTCCTGGCGCTCTCGCCCGAGGAGGGGGGCCGCTTCGCGCTCACGGCGGGAGACCTCCAGGGACGCTCGCTGCGAGGAGCCCCGCTGGTGCTGCTGGCCGCGTGTCATGCCAACGGGGGCGCCTGGCGCTACTACGCCGTGTGGAGCCTGCCAGCGGCGTTCATCCAGGCCGGAGCCCGCGCGGTGGTGGCGCCGACCGCCCAGGTGCCGGATGTCGAGGTGGGGGACGTCTTCCAGGAGCTGCTCGAGCGCGTGGAGCGGGGAGCGAGCCCCGCGCAGGCCCTGAGAGACATCCGCGTGGCCGGGTTTCAGAAGGGAACGGGGCGCTGGGTGTCGGATCTCGTCGTCTTCGAGTAGCCGTCCCACGGGGAAATCCCCTTGGACCCGGGAATAGGGCCGGACGGCTGCGTAGAAGGAGCGGAGGGCATCATGAACAGCACGTGGAGAGCAGCAATGAGGCGTGGAGTCTTCGTGGCACTCGTCGTGTGTGGGGCACAGGCCGCGCTGGCCGACGAGCCCAGGCGGGCCGCCACCCCCAGCGCGAGCTCGGGGAAGGCGGACGGCGCCCAGGCCAGCGCGCCGACCTACTTCGACCTGGCGGTGTCCAACGGACCGGGGCGGGGCGTGACCGTCTACCGCTTCCATCGGGCGGAGCAGAAGCTCACCTTGCTGGAGCGCCTCGAGGGGGATGCGGCCGGGGCTCGGACGAAGACCTTCAACCCGCTCCAGACGCTGGGGAACGCCATCATCGTCCTCTCACCGGAGGGGCGGAAGAAGCCGCCTCCGCCCCCGCCTCCGGGAGATGAGCTGCGCAACCGGTGGAAGGTGCCCGACGCGGAGGTCGCGACGGCGATGCAGCAGCTCAAGGCCCAGGTGTCCAACCCGGGGCCCGTGTCCATCGGGCAGCTTCAGTCCGCGGCGGCGGCTCCCCAGGCGAAGTAGCGGGGCGTCCGCCTACTTGCGGGCAGGCACCGAGGAGCGCACGCGCCGGTAGCGGAACTCCTCGGGCTTGCCGTTCTTCTCGAGGATCACGACGAGGGAGTCCTCACCGGTCCGCCGGTAGGTCAGGCGGCTCGTGCCCTCACCGGAGGGATCGGCGCCCTCGAAGACCGCCTCGCGGGGGCCTGACTGGATGATCGGCCAGGCCAGCGGCCGGTCCTTCTCCTCGCGAGCGTTGAGCTTCGGGTCGAAGTGGCGGAACCGGAGCACGAGCTTGCCGTCCTCCGACTTGATGGTGAGCAGCTCGAAGAGCTGCACCTTGCCGTCCTGCGCCCAGCGCCACATCCCCATCAGCGAGTCCCCCGCGGGCGCGGTCCAGAGCTCCTCGGACAGGTGGGTGGCGGACTCGTCCCGCCAGTGCCCTTCGAGCCAGGCGAGGTCCGTCAGCTTGGAGGTGGGCGCGGGCGGAGCCGCCTGGAGCGGGGTGACGGCGAGGAGCACGGCCGCGAGCGCCAGTCCGCGAGCGGCGGACCATGGCTGTCGAACACCTTTGAGCGGATGCATTCCGGGTTCCTGGGGTTGGGCGTGGCGTATATCCCTCGTTATCACGAGTGGCTGCGGCGCCAGCCAGGAGGAATGCATGAGCGGCGAGCTCGAGTTCTGGTTCGATTTTGCGAGCACCTATTCCTACGTGGCGGCCATGCGCGTGGAGGCCGAGGCCTCCCGGGCAGGCGCCAAGGTCCTCTGGCGCCCGTTCCTGCTGGGGCCGATCTTCTCGGAGCAGCTGGGCATCAAGGACTCCCCCTTCAACGTGAATCCGGTGCGCGGCCGGTACATGTGGAGGGATCTGGAGCGGCTCTGCGCGAAGTTCGGCCTGCCCTGGCGCAAGCCGTCCGTCTTCCCCCGCAACGGCACGCTCGCGTCGCGCGTCGCCCTGGTGGGCGCGGAGGAGCCGTGGGCACCGGACTTCGTGCGCGCCGTCTACTCGGCGAACTTCGCCGAGGACCAGGACATCTCCTCGCGGGCGGTGCTCGAGGCGCTGCTCGCGAAGGTGGGGGTGGACGCGCGGGCAGTGCTCGCGCGAGCGGAGGCCGAGGCGAACAAGCCGCGCCTGCGGGAGCAGACGCGGCGGGCGGCCGAGCTCGGCATCTTCGGCGCGCCCAACTTCATCGTGAAGGGCGAGCTGTTCTTCGGACAGGACCGGCTGGACGACGCGCTCGCCTTCCTGGCCTCCGGCGCCTCGGCGCCTACCTCCGTGTCGTCAGGGTGAGCGACAGCGCGAACGAGATGTCGCTCGACGTCGGGCTGGACTGCTTCACCATGACCGCGATGGTGTTCTCGCCCGAGACGAAGGCGGTGCTCGGGATGACCGCGCTGCTCACCGTGTTGTCGGCCGCGGAGGAGCTGGCGTAGACGCCATGGCTCGTCCCATTGCCCACGTACCTGCTGAACACCAGCGTGCCGTTCACCCACACCGCCACGCCGTCGTCATGCAGCACGCGGAGCTCGGCTCGTGTCACCGCCCCTGAGAGGGAGATCTTCTTGCGGAAGTACACGCTGGGCTGGGCGGGGCTCGTCCTCCTCAGCACGGTCGCTTCGTCGCCGTCTCCGTAGCCGAGCTGACCGGGTCCCGTCCTCCAGCTCGAGTCATCGAAGTCACGCGCGCGCCACTGGGCTCCGGGATCCACACTACGGTCGTCGTAGCGCCAGGAGGACCCGAAGACGATGGGGGTGCTCACCGTCTCGATGAAGATCGAGAACACCGCATCGCTGACGTCACTGATGGAGGGGTTTACCGCGTCGGAGACCCGGAGCCGCGCCTGGCGGGTGGACACCGCTGGCACCGTCCACGCGTACTGGCCCGTGTTGGGCGTGGAGCCGGTGAGCGTCTGCCACGTGGTGCCGTTGTCCGTGGAGAGCTCCAGCCGCACGCTGGAGACCGGCCCCGAGCTGTTCCAGACGATGGGTTGCACGCTCCCTGCGCGCAGCGACTCGCCACCGTTGGGACTGAGCAGTGTCACCCGGGGGACCGAGGGGGAGGGCACCGTGGTCGTGGTGAGCTCGAAGTCGAAGGAGACGTCGCTGGAGGAGGGGCCCGCCTGCTTGATCATGACCGCGATGACGTTGTCGCCCTCGCGGAACACGCCGGGGCTCACGGGACCCGAGCCGAGCTCGTTGTCCTGGGACGTCGTGCTGGCGTAGACGCCGTGCGTGGTGCCGTTCCCGACGTACTTGCCGAACACCCGCGTGCCGTTCACCCAGACGGCCACGCCATCGTCGTGGAGCACGCGCAGCGCCGCTTGAGTCACCGGGCCCGTGAGCGTGACGTGCCGCCGGAAGTAGATGCTGGGCTGGCTCGTCGCCGTCCGTGTGAGCCGGGTGGCTTCGTCCCCATCTCCGTAGCCGAGCTGGGCTGGCCCGGCTCTCCACGCGGAGTCATCATATGCGGGCATCATCCACTGCGAGCCCGGGTCCACGCCCCGGTCGTCGTACCGCCACGTGGCGCCCATGGAGATGGCCCGGGAGGTGACGAGCCCCTTGTAACGAAGGACCGCCTCCAGGAGGTAGTAGTCGCCATAGATGAGGCCGACGTCGACCTCCTGGTTCGCCGGGAGGTTGCCGACGCCGTGGTTCAGGATGGCGTACGTGGGGGTGCCCGCGGTGAGGTAGGCGGACGAGGACAGCGTGTCCAGCATCGTCAGCGCGGCGTTGCGGTAGCGGGCCTTGTCCGCTGGCAGCGTCACGAACTCGGACAGCTCCAGGAGCGCGGAGGCGACGATGGCGGCGGCCGAGGAGTCCTTCCGCTGCAGGCTCGCCGGCGCGTCGAAGTCCCAGAGGGGGATGCCATCCGCGGGCAGCCGGCTCAGGTAGTAGTCGGTGACCTTCTGCGCGGCCTGCAGCATCCGCGCATCGCGCGTGTACCGGTACGCCATGGTGTAGCCGTAGATGGCCCAGGCCTGACCTCGGGCCCAGGTGGAGCTGTCCGAGTAGCCCTGGAAGGTGCCTCGCGAGCGGATGCGGCCCGCGGCGTCGTAGTCCACCACGTGGAAGGTGCTGCCATCCGGGCGGACCAGGTCCGTCAGGGTCTTCAGCGCGTGGCTGAGCGCCATGGTGCTCCACGCGGCCTCGCCCCCGTTGCGAGACGCCCAGAAGAGCAGCTCCAGGTTCATCATCGTGTCGACGACGAGGGGAACATCCCAGTTCGAGTTCCAGTCGCAGCAGTCGATGATGCCCACCGTGGTGTTGAAGCGCGTCGCGAGCGAGCGGGCGGCCGTCAGCACCACGCTCCGGTAGTAGGGGTCTCCCGTCAGCTGGTAGGCCATGCCGAAGCTGGGCATGAACTTGAAGCCCAGGTCATGCGTCTGCGTGTTGGTCTTCTGGAGCTCCAGGTTGCGCGTCCACTGGTCGGCCCGCGTCCGCCAGATCGCCTCGCCCCCGGCCTGGTGCAGCATCCACATGCTTCCGGGGAAGAAGCCCTGGGTCCACCCGGTGAGGTTCGTGTTCGGCACCATCGTCCACGTCCCATCGGGACGCGTGGCCTTGGGGTACTGGGTCGCCGGCATCACGCTGGCGGTCCGCTCCAGCTGCTGCCGTGCCACGGAGAGCACCCGATCCGCGTCCACCGAGTCGAAGACGCTGGGGGCCGGATCCGCGAGGACTTGAGGGCCGGCGAGGAGTGCCGGGAGTAGCGCGAGCGCGAGCCGCTGGGGCGCAACGGGATTCATGAGGTGCCTCCTGACAGGGGCCGTAGAGGTGCGGATGACGAACCGCGACGGCCATCGCCCGCTGGAGCGGGGGGCGTGTCAGGGGCTCGTCAGCCGTACACTGTTGCTCCTGCTCACTGCTGCCACACGCCGCGATGATGGAAGTCGCCGCCACTAGGCATGCGACGAGAACGCGCTTCATGATGGTCCTCCTGGAAAGGGAAAGCACCGGCCGGTGCGGACACCGGTCTGCAAGCTGCTTGCCAGCGACGGAGGCCGTGCTTCATGCTCGCGCGCCTTCCATCTCACCCAAGAGGTCCATCGACATGAAGCTCTATTTCAACCCACGGAGTCGTGCGACGATCGCCAAGTGGATGCTGGATGAGTGCGGCGCGAAGTACGAGATCGTCCCCATCGACTTCGAGAAGAAGGAGAACAAGTCGCCCGAGTTCCTGAAGATCAACCCGGCCGGCAAGCTACCGGCGCTGGTGGATGGAGATGCCAGGCTCTTCGAGAGCGCGGCGATCTGTCTGTACCTGGCCGACAAGTTCCCCGAGGCCCGGCTGGCGCCGAAGATCGGCGATCCCCAGCGTGGGCGCTACCTGTCGCTGATGGTCTACTCGACCTCGCAGCTCGAGCCGGCCATGGGCGACAGCATGTTCAAGGTCGAGACGCCGCCCGCGCGAGGCTGGACGAGCTTCGAGACGGTCCAGGACGTCATCGAGGGCGAGCTCGGCCAGGGGCCCTACCTGTTCGGGGACTGGTTCACCGCGGCGGATGTGATGATCGGCTCGATGTTCATCTGGCGGCGGATGTTCGGCGGCAAGCCGGAGCGGCCCAAGCTGGAGGCCTACGTCGACCGCCTGCTGGCGCGCCCGCACGGGCTCAAGGTGGGGTAGGCGGTCGCCCGGCCATCAAGGCTGACGGGGCTCACGGGGAGCGGTGCGCGCGAGCAGTGCGCGGGCTGACTCGACCACCTGGTCGACCGTGAGCTCCTTCATGCAGCGGTGGTGGCCCAGGGGACACTCCGCGGTGCCGTAGTTGCTGCAGGGGGAGCAGTCCAGCCCCAGGGAGAGGACCTGGCTCGGGGGCGGCGGACCCCAGCGCACCGCGGAGGTCGGCCCGAAGATCGCCAGGCCCGGGGTCCCCACCGCCGTGGCGATGTGCATGGGGCCACTGTCGCAGCCGATGAGGAGCCGGACCTCCGCGAGCGCCGCGGCGACCTCGTCCAGCGAGAGCGAGGAGAGGTCGGCGGCCAGCGGCGCGCGGGTGGTCGCGCGGAACTTCGCCAGCAGCTCGCGCTCATCCGGCCCGCCGAGCAGGGCGATTGGCCAGCCGTCGGCGTGGAGCGCGTCGGCCACCGCGGCGAACCGCTCCACGGGCCAGCGCTTCGTCGCCCAGCGGGTCCCCGGGGCGATGGCGACTCCCAGGCCTCGCGCCGCGCCGAGCTTCTTCCGGGCCTGCTCGCGGGCGTGCTCCGATGGAGCCAGCCGGAGGGGGCCGGGCCGGCCGTCACCGCCGAGCGGCCGCAGGACGCCGGCGTACAGCTCCACCTGGGGCACGTCATTGAAGATGACATCCCTGCCCAGGACCGACTGCAGGGTCTGCAGGGGGCTGCGGCGGACGAGGACGAGCCGGCGCTCCGCCGCGACGAACGCCAGGAGCCGGGTCCGCAGCTTGTTGTGGAGATCGATGGCGAGATCGAATCGCCCGGCGAGCTCGCTGCACTGGGCCGCGAAGGCCGCGCCACGCCTGAGCGCGTGCACCTGGCTCACCTCGGGCAGGCCTCGGAGGAGCGGCGCGTAGGGCGCATCCACCGCCCACTCGATGCGCGCGTGTGGAAAGCGGCGTCGCAGCGGCTCGAGGACCGAGGTCGCCATGACGACGTCCCCGAGGACTCCGGCACGAATGACGAGGATGCTCCGAACCGCCGCGAAGCTGCTGTCGATCATCTCGCTCACGAGCACGCCCTCTCATAGACCGAGAGCAGTGCCTGGGCTCGCCTCGAAGGGGTGAACTGCTCCGCGCGCCGCCTGGCTGCCTGGCCCCAGGACTCCGCCAGCCCCGGGTTCCGGAGCACGCGCCCGATGGCGAGCGCGAGCGCGGCCACGTCTCCCGGCGGAACCAGCAGCCCCGTCTCCTCGGGGACGATGGCCTCCGCGATGGCTCCTTCCGCGGCGCCGAGCACCGGACGGCCACAGGCCATGGCCTCGAGGACGGCTCGGCATGTCCCGTCGTTTCCTTCGGCCAGCCACGCGACGGCGTCCCCGGCCCGGTAGGCATCCACGAGGTCCGGGCCCTTCCGGTACCCGGTGAAGTGGACTCGGGCCGTCAGGCCCCTGGACTGGACATGTGCCTCCACGGCCTCCCTGCCTTCCCCCCGACCGACGATGAGGAGCCGCGCCTCGGCTGGGAGGTCCGCCTGGGCGAAGGCGTCGATGAGCCACGTGTGCCGACGGTCCGGCTTGATGCGGGACACGATGACGAGAGTGGGGGAGTGCTCGAGCCCCAGCTCGGCCCGGAGCCTCGACGGCCCCGGCGTGAAGCGGGTGGCATCGACCCGGCCCGGCACGACATGGACGCGCTCGGGGGCCACGCCTCGCGAGGAGAGCTCGCGCGCATAGGGCTCACAGGAGACGATGACTCCGTTGGCTCGGCGGAGCAGCCAGTCCTTTCCCGCCCGGCGCGTCATCGCCTTGGCGTTCTCCACCGTCCGGACGAGCGGCGTGCGGCCGCGGGCGAGCTCCGAGAGCAGGTGGTCATGGGAGAACCGGGCGTGGACGAGGTCCACCTCGCGAAGCAGGCGGCGGAGCGCGAGCAGATCCTTCACCACCTCGCCGGCCCGGGGCACCTGGCAGAGGGTGAGCTCGCGGCGCAGCGTGAAGCCCGCCTGCTCGATGGTCCTGGCGTAGTTGCCCTCGCGGCGCGTGTCGCAGCCGAACCATACCTCGTGGCCCTGAGCCCGCAGCGCTTCCGCGTCGCTGAGGCAGAGCTCCGAAGGGCCGGTCACGTACTGGGAGGAGAGCAACATCAGGATGCGCATCGGCCGCCGGACCCTATGGCAAAAGCGCGACGGGCGTCATCCGGATGCTGTCCAATTCGGAAGGGGAAGGTCAGACTCGCCGGGACGACTCACAGGAGGGGATGCCTTGTTGATGCTCTTTCCGTTGTTGGTGCTCGCCACCACTCCTGCCGAGGGAGCGGCCGCGCCTCCTCCCGTCCAGGAGGCCGTGGCGCTGGTCTGGGGCGGAGGCAAGGATGCCGCGGCGGCGCAGGAGTGGCGTCGCCGCTGGGATGACGAGCAGAAGTCCGTCGAGGTACCCCTCACCCTGGGGCAGGGGTTCCCGAAGGTGCTCTCGAGCGGGAGCGTGTCGGGGATGAACCCGGGGTTCGAGGTGGTCATCCTCGGCTTCTGCAAGCCTGACGAGGGCGAGCCCCTGCGGCGCTTCCTGAAGGCCCTCTACCCGTTCGTCTACGAGAAGCCGGTGAAGGTGGAGGCGCTGGCGTGCCCGGACTGGGCCGACGGCGAAGCGCGCACCGTCGAGGCTCCCTCGGTGCTGAAGGCTCGCGGAGCGACGCTCACCGTGGCGGTGGCCTCGATGGAGGACAAGCCATCGGCCCCGGCGACGACGCAGCTGGTGCGCGTGGTGGCGCGCGACGGCAAGTCCCAGCTGCTGGACGCGTACACCGTCGACGATGACTGGAACGGCTCGCAGAACAACGGCTGCGAGACGTCCGTGGAGGTGGAGGCGGCACAGGTCGTGCTGGAGCGGACGTGCACCCATGGGGTGGGCGCGTACTGCAACCGCTACCCCGGGCAGAAGTCACGCATCAAGGTGCGCTGGGATGGCAAGGAGCTGGTCGCCGAGGAGAAGACGCTCTCGAAGTGGACCATCGACATCGACAAGGAGTGCGCCGAGTAGGGACGCGCTCACGCTCCTCCCGAGCTCGGTGTCGCGGGCCGGGGCATGAAGGCCTGGAGCGCCAGGCTCAGGGCGACGACCAGCGCGCAGCCGATGACGTTGTACCAGAGGTAGCCAATCGAGCTGAGCAGGAAGAGGGCCACCACCGTGGACTGAGAGAGGACCGCGGCGATGAAGACGGCGTTCCCCCGCACGTGCTTGAGGAAGAACGCCACCAGGAAGATGCCCAGGACGGTCCCATAGAAGATGGACCCGAGGATGTTGACGGCCTGGATGAGGTTGTCGAGCAGCGACGCGAAGCTCGCGAAGGCGATGGCCACCACGCCCCAGAAGATCGTGAACGCCTTCGAGGCGACCAGGACCTGGCGATCCGAGGCATCCTTGCGGATGACGCGCCGGTAGAAGTCGACGGTGGTCGTCGCGCCCAGCGCGGTCAGCTCGCTGGCGATCGAGCTCATGGCCGCCGCCAGGATGACGGAGATGAGCAGCCCGAACAGCCCGCTGGGCAGCCAGTTCTTCACGAAGGTGATGAAGATGTAGTCCGAGTCCTTGGTCTCCGCCTTCGGCAGCGCCCGGGAGACCACGGCCTTGGCGTCCTTCCGCAGCGCGTCCGCCGTTCTGGCCGCCTCCTTCAATCGCTCGCGAGCGCTGGCCTCGGCGGCGCCGTCTCCGGACTCGCGGGCCGTCAGGTAGCGCTCCACCTCGGACTGCTTCGCGGCGTGCGCCTGCGTCCACTTCTGCTCGATGGCCGCGAGCTCCCCCGCCTGCGCCGTCGCCTGGACGCGCGTGCGCAGCGACTCGTTGAAGAGCAGCGGCGGCGTGGAGAACTGGTAGAAGACGAAGACGAGGATCCCCACGAAGAGGATCATGAACTGCATGGGAATCTTCAGCACCCCGTTGAAGAGCAGCCCGAGCCGGCTCTCGGAGATGGATCGGCCCGACAGGTAGCGGCCCACCTGTGACTGGTCCGTCCCGAAGTACGACAGCGACAGGAACAGCCCACCGGTGATGCCGGACCAGAAGTTGTACCGGTCCTTGAAGTCGAGCTCGAAGCTGACCACGTTCAGCCGGCCGAGCGCGCCCGCCACGTCCACGGCGCGGCCGAAGGACACATGCTCGGGCAGCCGCCAGAGGATGACGAGGCCCGCCACCACCATGCCGCCGAGCATCACCACCATCTGCTGCTTCTGCGTCTGCGCGACGGCCTTGGCTCCGCCCGACACCGTATAGAGGATGACCAGGCCGCCCATGGCCAGGATGGTGGGCTCGAGCGGCCAGCCCAGCAGCGTGGAGAGGATGATGGCCGGAGCGTAGAGGGTGATGCCCGAGGCCAGCCCGCGCTGGATGAGGAAGAGGAAGGCGCCCAGCAGGCGCGTCTTCAAGTCGAAGCGCGACTCCAGGTACTCGTAGGCGGTGAGGACCTTCAGCCGGTAGTAGATGGGGATGAAGACCGCGCTGATGATCACCATCGCGAGCGGCAGTCCGAAGTAGAACTGCACGAAGCGCATCCCGTCCTCGTACGCCTGTCCGGGGACGGAGAGGAAGGTGATGGCGCTGGCCTGCGTGGCCATGACCGACAGGCCGATGGTGGTCCAGCGCATCTCGTAGCCGCCGCGCAGGTACTCATCGGTGGTGCTTGCGCCGCGCGTCTTCCAGATGCCCCACCCGACGATGAAGGCCGTGGTCCCCAGGAGGACGAACCAGTCGAGCAGTGTCACGCGTAGGCCCGGGTGAGCGCCCAGAACAGGGCGACGAGCAGGGCGAGGGTGCCCAGCACGAAGAGGTAGATGTTGCGCCAGGAGCCCAGCACGGGCGGCGCGTCGTTCATCTCGGGGCGCGGCCCGGGGGCCGCTTGGGGAGACCTGGGTTCAGTGCTCATTGGGCCAGGAGGTTCGCCAGCAGGCGGTAGGCCCCGGGGACTCCCGAGGGGAGCTGACGGAAGAAGGCGATGCCCGTGTACACGAAGGCGCCCTTGCCATGCCGGGCGACCAGCAGTCCTCCGCGCAGCGGCTGCTCGCCCGGGTCGTTCATGGCGAACACGGGCCGGTAGTGCTCGTCCCACTTCGAGGCGAAGTAGAGGCCCCGCTCCTGGACCCAGCCCTCGAAGTCGGCGGGCGTGAGGCGGTTGGGCGCGCGCAGCAGCGGGTCGTTCGGCGCAACGGGAGTCATCTCCGCCGTCTCATCCGTCACGCGATCCCGGCCGATCTCCAGCGGGTACGGGCCCACGAAGCTGGTCAGCGGCCCCACGCGGCTGTTGGTGTTGTACTGCACGATGAGCCGGCCGCCCTTCTCCACGTACTCCAGGAGCCGCTCGCGGTGCACTCCCAGGCGCGGGTTGGCGTTGAAGGCGCGCACGCCGACCAGGATCGCCTCGAAGCGCTCGAGCGGCTCACGGGCCAGCCGCTCCTCGGGGAGCAGCGTCACCTCGTACCCCACGGCGGCGAGGCTCTCGGCCACGCGGTCGCCGGGCCCGGGGATGTAGCCGATGCGCTTCACCTTCGTGGCGAGCGTGACGGGCACCAGCGTCGCCTCGGAGGCCTGGCGCACCGTCTGAGGAGGGATGTGCTCGTGGTTCACCGTGCGCACGCGCCAGGACTCCGAGCGGCCCCCGCTCTCGACGAGGACGCGCAGCCGGCTCCGCTCGCTCGACCCCTTGGCCGGAGTGAGCGTGAAGCGCACCGTGCGCTCATCCCCGCGCGCGGCGAGCTGAAAGGGCACCTCGGCGGGCTCGGAGCGCCAGCCGGCGGGCAGCTCGAGCCGGACCTTGCCCGTGGCCTCCGCCCGGCCCGCGGCCAGCACCACCGAGACGGTCTGGGGCGCGCCGTTGGGGAACATGATGACCTCCCGGTCCAGCGTCGCGGTGACGGCGGGGGCGATCTCGAAGGCGCGATAGAGCTCGCCACGCACCGGGTCCGTCCACACGTAGACCACGGGCCGCGTCACCGTGAAGCGCTTGCCGCCCACCTCATAGAGGAACGTCACCGCCAGCGCGGGATCGCCCTCGGGCCGGCCGATGAGCGCGCGGTCCGGCACCTCGTAGAGCCCTCCGGTGGCGCGCTGGCGCAGCCAGTAGGGCGTCGAGATTGTCGCCTGCTCCGGGAGCGCCACCGGCTGGGAGAGCTTGAACGGCGTGTGCTCGGCCAGGCTCGTGCCCACCGTGGTAGGGGCGCTGCCCGGCAGCGTCACGCTCACCAGCCGGATCGCCGCGGGCGAGCGGTTCAGGGCCATCAGGTCCAGCTTCACCGGCTGCCCCGGCACGCCTGTCGTCTCCGCCGCGCGCGCCTCGAGGAACAGGCCCGCGCACCCGGCCACCAGCGCCTCCGTCTCGCGCAGCTTGATGGCCTTCCACGGGTTGTTCTCGGGCAGGGCCGAGAGCGCCTCGTGGACGCGCAGGAGCGCCGGGATGCTCAGGTGGGGCGCGCTGGCATCGAACCCCTTCGAGGCCGCGTCGACCGCCTGGATGACCTTCTCGGTGCCGGGCCACCGACGCCACGAGAGCTCGAGCCCCTCGAACAGGTCGGCCTTGGGGCTCGCCCCGGCGAGGGGCTGGAAGTACTCCAGCAGCGGGCCCCGCTCGGCTGGCACGCCGAAGCCCTGGCTCTTGTGCTGGCTGCGGCTCTCCGCCGCGACCTCGCCCCAGGAGCGCCCCAGCAGCGGGTTGAAGCCGCCCACGTCGAGCTTCAAGTACGCGGACATGTCGGCGTCCGGCTTCAGGTTCCAGGTGGAGACGTTGTGCAGCAGCCGGTCCGCCTTCCACGGCGAGAGCGTGCCCAGCTGCTCGGGGAAGCGCTTGGGGTCGGCCGCGGCCGCGAAGGCCTCCTCGGCCAGCAGGGCCGAGGCCGTGTGGTGGCCGTGGTTCGGCGGCTTCGTGGTGAAGCGCGTGACGATGACATCCGGCTGGAAGCGGCGGATGGCGAGCACCACGTCGGCCAGCGCTTCCTCCCGTCCCCAGATGCGCAGCGTCTCCTCGGCGCTCTTCGAGTAGCCGAAGTCGCGCGCGCGCGTGAACAGCTGCTCGGCGCCGTCGACGCGCCGCGCCGCGAGCAGCTCCTGGGTGCGGATGAGCCCCAGCAGTTCGTCCTGCTCGGTCCCGATGAGGTTCTGCCCGCCGTCGCCTCGCGTCATCGACAGGTAGCCCGCGCGCAGGCCGCGCCCACCGACCAGCCAGGCCAGCAGCCGCGTGTTCTCATCGTCGGGGTGGGCGGCCACATAGAGCACGCTGCCCACCACCCCCAGGCGCTTGATGCCCGCCGACAGCTCGCCCGCGTGGGGCTGGTGGGCGGGTTGTGCAAGGGCCGTCGACCAGACTCCGAGGCTCATGGCCAGCGTCATCCCGAGAATGATCAGGTTCCTCATTCAGGCCGACCCTAATAACAAGCCTCTCTCGGCGCGCGGAATTCTTTCGCGCGGGCGGGCTCCCGCGACCCGCACTCTCCGTGGTCCTCCGCCCCTTCCTCTTCGCCCCCGTGGCGCGGACCTGCTATCACCCGCCGCGTGACGTCCTCGTTCTCGGCCGAATGGCTCCGCGGCGATCCGCGCGCACTCCACTTCCTTCCCGATCGGTTCCGCCACCGCGCTGCTCGCGCCGAGGCCGTGGCCGCCGCCGCCTCCCGTGTCGTGGCCCCCGCGCTGCACGAAGCGCTCGTGGCCCGGAACGCGCGGCTTCCACCGAGCCCTGCCCGTGAGCGGAACCTGGAGCTGCTCGCTCGCCCCGGTACCGTCGTCGTGGTCACCGGGCAGCAGGTCGGTCTCTTCCTGGGGCCGCTCTTCACGCTCTACAAGGCCGCCTCCGCCATCCTCGCCGCGCGCGCGCTCGCCGAAGAGACGGGCCGCCCCTGTGTCCCCGTCTTCTGGCTGCAGACCGAGGACCACGATCTGCCCGAGATCGATCACTGCTTCGTCCCGCGAGGCTCCGGAGCGCCCCTGCGCCTGGCGCTCCAGCACGCGGATGCGGCCACCTCGCGCACGCCTGTCGCCCACCGCCAGCTCGGGGAGGGTGCTCCCGCGGCGCTCGCGGCGCTGCGCGCGGAGCTGGGCAGCCAGGCCCAGGCGGGTGAGTTCCTGGGGCTGCTGGAGTGCGCCTACCGCCCCGAGGCGACGATGGCGGACGCCTTCGCCGAGGTGCTCGCGACGCTCTTCTCCGACGAGGGCCTGGTGTTCCTCGATCCGCGCGATCCCCGGCTGGCGCCACTCGCCGCGCCGGTTCACCGCCGGGCCATCGAGGAGGCCTCGGCCATCTCCACCGCGCTCGGCTCGCGGGGGAGCGCCCTCGAGGAGGCCGGCTTCTCCGAGCAGGTCCACATCCGCCCTGGCGCACCGCTGGGCTTCTTCTCTCCCGACGGAGTCGATGGAGCCCGCTATCGGCTGGATCCGGGCGACGCTCCGGGAAAGTGGACCCTCGTGGGCCATCCGGAGAACGCCACCGTGTCGACGGCGGAGCTCCTCTCCTGGCTCGAGCGCGAGCCCCTGCGCTTCACCACTTCGGCCCTGCTGCGCCCCATCCTCCAGGACACCTGGCTGCCCACGGCGGCTTACGTCGGTGGGCCGGGGGAGATCGCCTACTTCGCGCAGCTCGCGCCGCTCTATGGGCACGTGGGACTGCCCATGCCGCTCATCGTGCCGCGCTCCCGCTTCCGCGTGCTCGATGACCGCGCGCGGGGCCTGCTCGACAAGCTCGGGCTCTCACCGGACGAGGTGTCCGCGTCGCGCGACGAGCTGCTGACCCGCCTGGCCACCCGTGGCGCGGCGGACGGCTTCGACCCGCCCGAGGCGGTGGAGGCCCGGCTCATGGGTACCCTGACGCCCGAGCTTGCCCGGCTCGGCGAGCGCATGGCCAGCCTCGACCCGAGCTTCGCTCACGCCATCGAGCGCACCGAGGAGAGCGTCCGACTGGCGCTCTCCCGCCTCGTGGCCAAGTACGGCCGCGCCCTGGCCCAGCGCGATCAGGTGACCGCCGAGCGCCTGGACCGGCTGCGCACCTATCTGGTCCCGGACGGAGCGCCGCAGGAGCGCATCTACGGCCTGCCGTACTACGCGTGCCGCTTTGGAGCCCGCGCCTTCACGCATCTGGTGCTCGAGGCCTGCGAGCCCTTCTCGGGAGCCCTCAGGGACTTGAAGCCATGACAGCATCTCCCGGTCACGGGCTCGAGGTGCTCGCCTTCGGTCCCCACCCCGATGACGTCGAGCTGTTCTGCGGCGGGCTCATGGCGCGCATGGCCAGCCTGGGCTACCGCACCGGCATCGTCGATCTGACGCGAGGGGAGAAGAGCTCGCGCGGCACCCCCGAGACACGCGCCGCCGAGACCGAGGCGGCCTCTCGGGCGTTGGGGCTCACGGTGCGCGAGAACCTGGGCCTTCCCGATGCCTGGATCCACCCGTGGGGAGGCTTCGACGCGCCCGAGGCGGAGCGCGCGAGGACCGCTCCCGTGGCGCGCGTCGTCGAGGTGCTGCGCCGCCTGCGGCCCGAGCTCGTCATCGTCCCCTGGGAGCAGGAGCGCCACCCGGACCACGAGGCCACCAGCGCGCTGGTGACTCGCGCCCTGTTCTTCGCCGGCGTCCGTCGCTTCGACACCGAGCCCGCCCTGGAGCCCTTCACGCCCCGGCAGGTCCTCTATTACCCGCTGCGTCATCTGGCCGAGCCGAGCCTCATCGTCGACGTGACGGAGGCCTACGAGCGCAAGCAGGAGGCGGTCCGTTGCTACGCCAGCCAGGTGCAGCCGCGGTCGGAGGGCCCCCAGACGCTGGTCGGCTCGCCCCTCTCGCTGTCGTCGCTCGAGGCCCGGGACCGCTTCTACGGCGCCCACATCGGCGTGGCCTACGGCGAGCCCTACGTGCTGCGTGAGACGCTGGGGCTGGCCGATCCCGTGGAGCATTTTCGCCGGAATACCTTTGCCCGGCCCCTGTTCTTCCCTTCGCGCCGATGACCGACCGCCGCCTCAACCTGGCCATCACCTGCTTCCCCACCTTCGGCGGCAGCGGAATGATCGCCACCGAGGTCGGCCTGGCGATGGCGGAGCGTGGCCACCGCGTGCACTTCATCGCGCGGCAGCTGCCCGTGCATCTCCACGGCTCCCGCCACAAGGTGCGCTTCCACGAGGTGACCGAGAGCACCTACCCGGCGCTGCAGAGCTCGGGGACATACCCGCTGGCGCTCGCATCGAAGATGATCGAGGTGGCCCAGGAAGAGCGCCTGGACATCCTGCACGTGCACTACGCGGTGCCCCACGCCACGGCCGCCTGGATGGCGCGAGAGGTGCTGGGGAGCCAGGCCCCGCGCATCGTGACGACGCTGCATGGGACGGACACCACGCTGGTGGGCATCGAGCCCAACTACCTGCCCATCACCCGCTTCTCGCTCCTGCGCAGCGACGCGGTGACGACGCCGTCGGCGTTCCTCCAGCGCGCCACCTGGGAGGGCTTCGGCCTCTCGCCGGAGGCCGTCCCCATCGAGGTCATCTCCAACTTCGTGGACGCGGCGCGCTTCTCGCCCTCTCGCGATCGGGCGGGGCTGCGACGGCTCTTCCCGGAGCTGGGAGACGGCGAGCCGGTGCTCATCCACGTGTCGAACTTCCGCCCCGTGAAGCGCATCCGTGACGTGGTGGCCATCTTCGCCGAGGTGAACCGCCGGCTGCCGTGCCGGCTGGTGATGATTGGCGACGGCCCGGAGCGCGCGGGCGCCGAGCGCCGCCTGGGCGAGCTGGGCCTGGAGGAGCGCGCGGCCTTCCTGGGCAATCAGGAGCACTTCGTCGACCTGCTGGCCGCCTCCGACGTCTTCCTGCTGCCCAGCGAGAAGGAGAGCTTCGGCCTGGCCGCGCTCGAGGCGCTGAGCTGCGGCGTCCCGGTGGTCGCCAGCGACATCGGCGGCATTCCGGAGCTGGTGAGCGACGGAGAGACGGGCTTCCTGGCGCCCGTGGGCGAGGTGGGCGGCATGGCCGCCGCCGTCCTCACGCTGCTGCGAGACACGGCCCGCTGGCAGTCCTTCTCGCGGAGCGCGCGAGAGAAGGTCCTCGCGCGCTTCCAGCTGGCGCCCGCCATCGACCGCTACGAGGCGCTCTACCAGCGGCTCGTAGCGGCGACGGGCAGCCGGTGACTACTTCTTGTTCTTCCAGTCGGCGAGGGCCTTGGCCACCGCGTCCTTGAAGAAGAAGTTGGGCGACTGCTGGCCCATGTCCCAGGCCACCTGTGCGTACTTGCGGGCCTCGGCATAGTTGCCCTTCTTGGCCAGCAGCTCCGCCTTGACCCAGTTGTTCTGCCAGGTCGAGGCGATGGCGATGGAGGCGTCCACATACTTCAGCCCCGTGTCCACATCCTTGAGGTTCTCGGCCACGTAGCTGGCCGCGTTCATGTGCGGGCGCCACGCGTTGTCGAGCGCGCTCTTGATGTTGGCCTGCGCCTGCGTCACCGTGTCCACGGTGATCGGCACCGAGATGCGCAGCTTCTCCCACTCCAGATCGAGCGAGGCGCCCGTGTCGGTCGTGTTGGAGAAGATGTAGGTCAGACGCTCGCGGTTCGGGATGTTGGCGGTCGTCGCGGGCACGCGCACCACGTCATTGGCGGCGTCGTACTCCTTGCTCTGCCACAGGGCGAGCTCCTTGTTCAGCGCGACCGTCCAGCCCTTCTGCGTGGGGAAGGAGACGATGGCGTAGGTGCCCGCGGGGACGGGCTTGCCGCCGAACGTCACGTCCTTGCTGAAGGTGATCTTGGTGGACGCGTTGGCGCCCGAGCGCCAGGGCTGGTCCCAGGGAACCAGGGCGCCCCAGATCTTCCGGCCCTTCACGCCGGGGCTGGAGTACTCGACGGAGATGTCGGTCAGGCCCACCTGCTGCATCACCTTGGCGGAGGGGCTGGGGGCCGGCAGCTGGAGCTGGGCCGACGCGGGCAGCGCGATCAGCGCCGCCAGAACCACGAACAAACTCTTGAGCGCAGCGTTCTTCATTGTCCTCACGAGTCCTTGGGATGGAGAGGAATGGAAAATGGGGACGGCCTCTATAGACCGCCCCGACCTGGAGGCCAAGCTCCAGTGCTTGCGGCTCCGGAGCCCGCTCTGAGCTGATTCCGCGCCTTGGGGCATGAGGTGAACGACGCGTGAGTCACTGGCAGGTTGAAGGTGGGCTCGCTTCTTGTGGCTCCAGCCCACGCGTGGGCGAGCGGTTGACGTGAGCGCCTGTGCCGGTCTGTCCCCGCACTGCTCGCCTTGCTCGAGAACGACAATGCGGTAGGCGAGTTCGAGGAGCAGCCCGCGTGGCACCTTTGCATTGGACGTGTCCGCGTGCCCTGGCTGCGGAGGCAGACGTCAGGTGCTGGCGTACGTGACGCCATCGCAAGGGGTGCGCTTCATCCCTGCCACTACGAGATCAATGTGGTGCGCGGCAGACCCCGAGTGGCTGAATCTCCTCCGGCCCCTCGGCTCACGAGTGGGCCTCCCGCCAGTGCGGGTAGGTGACATAGGCGGTCACCGCGCCCGTCTCGTGCGAGCGGATGGTGACCGCTTCGCCCTTCGGCATGTAGACGAGCTCGCCCGGACCGGCGGTGACAGTGCCGGCGTTGGTCGAGACCGAAAGGCGCCCTTCCAGGATGATCATCACGTCGTCGACGGCGAGCGTCTCGCTGAGGCTCTGGTTGGGTCCGTAGCGTCCATAGCCGACGGTGATCGCCCCGCCATGTCGTTCGTCGACCAGGTTGGCCGCGAATACGTCGGCGTCCTGCCCGGGGGATCGCTCGAACGACACATCGGCCATCGTGAACCTACGGACCTTCATCGTCTTCCTCCATGTTGTGGGTGAGCGTGCAGTTGGAGATCCGGGCCGCCAGGACGGGGTACGGGCTTTCGACCAGGAGGCTCACGTTCGAACGATGATGATGGTGCGTGTGTGGATCTCGCAGCGGGCGCAAAAGTAATGCCTCGCTGCTTCGGTGTTGAACCGACACTCCGCGAGGTGTCCTCCGCCGGACAGCACCTCAACGCCATCAAGTTCGGCGGAAACCGCGACCGCGCCGCGCATGCGGCACAGTGAGCGTGTCAGGTGCGGAGAAGGCGAGCGCGGGGATTGGGGCAGTGGCCACTCGGGCGGCCCCGTCAGCGGCCTTCCTCTGGGCCCTTATCCCTCTTAGCGCTGCAGCGCGGGATGCCTCTCATACCGGACAGGCATCTCGTGCCGACCTCGAGCCGAATTTACCTGCCCACTGGAGCCGGCGAATCACTGCCTCAGGCACCTTGCGCAGCCTGAGCTCATCGCCGTGCTCGCGACGGGTCTCATCGTCTCGGTTACCGCTGTCCCTGGCAGTTGCGGCTGCCAGAGAGACCATGACCTCAGTGTCTGCCGCCGTGGCCGCCACCACCGCCGCCGTGGCCGCCACCACCGCCGCCGTGGCCGCCACCACCACCGCCGTGGCCGCCGCCACCGCCGTGATCGCCGTTGGGGCAACCGTCACCACCGTGGTGACCGCCACCGCCGCCACCGTGGCCGCCACCGCCGTGGCCGCCACCGCCGTGATCGCCGTTGGGGCAACCGTCACCACCGTGGTGGCCGCCGCCACCGCCACCGTGGCCACCACCGCCACCGTGGCCACCACCACCACCACCATGGCCACCACCGCCACCGTGGCCACCACCGCCACCGCCATGGCCGCCACCGCCACCGTGATCGTGGGGGCAACCGCCGTCATTGCCGCCATCAGGCGTCCCACCATCATTGCCGCCGTCGGGCGTGCCACCATCATTGCCGCCGTCGGGCGTGCCGCCATCGCTGCCGCCGTCGGGCGTGCCACCATCGCTGCCGCCGTCGGGCGTCCCACCGTCATTGCCGCCGTCAGGCGTGCCACCATCACTGCCGCCATCCGGAGTCGGCGGCTGGCAGATGCTGTGCTCATCCAGCACGTTGATGTGGCCCTCGGCGTTGCCCGTCAGCGACCTAGCGTAGATGCCACCATCGAAGCTGCCGTTGGTGAAGTAGATGTCGGCGCGGGGCGCCAGCACCGTGCCCCAGAAGCCGAAGCCCTCGGCGGTGATGCTGGTGGTGTCCACGAAGTTGTAGAGCACGCGGTGCTGGTCGATGCCTCCGTTGAACTGGATGCCGAAGCCGGTGAAGGTGGCCGAGGAACCGCGGATGTTGACCACCACGAAGGAGCCGGCCGGCGCTTCGATGGACCACGCCTTGGCGCCGGTGAAGTCACTGGCGTTCACGTCGAAGATGTTCTGCCGCGCATCCGTGCCGCGCAGCATGAGGCCGCCCCAGGACTCGCGCGTCGTGGAGCCGTTGGCCGTCAGGCTGGCCAGCTGGGTGGACAGGCTGTGCAGCTGGGCTCCGCGGGCGGCAAAGTCGATGGGCGAGCCCTGCGCCAGGGTGCCGCGCGGGTAGAGCACGGACTGGTCGGCGCTGTAGCTGCCCCCGTACCAGGTGTCACCCCAGACGCCGCCATTGGTGAGCTTCAGGTTGCCGCCCGCCACCAGCGTGTTGGCGATGTCCGTGTCCGGCAGCCTCCATCCCACGGAGAAGAGGTCCATGGTGATGTTGCCAGCCGCCGCGACCTTGCCCTCCACGTCCGTGCCCAGGTTGTAGTCCCCGAGCAGGAACAGGTTGTAGTCGTTCAAGCGGACCGTGAGGACCGGGGACTCGGGCGGGCAGGTGTCGTTATCGTCGAGGTGCCCGTTCCCGGCGCCAAGCCCCTGTGGGTCATCTCCAGGACCCACCCCGCAGGAAGTGAGGAACAGCAGAGCGGCAATCAAAGCGGACGGGTAGAAAGCGCGCATAACCCGAATACTGCCACTAATTAGATTCCTCGATCCACGATAAAATAGGATTAGTCTCAGTTTCCGTTTCCCGGGCAGCCCGATATGGCGGTGTCCAGCACACGCAAGCTCCCTTCCACGCATACGCGCATACCCATCCCCTTTCCCTCTTCCTTCCGGGGTGGGCGGACGGCGGGCACCTGGAGGCAGCAGCCGCGGCTCAGGAAGCGCGACGTTCCCGGCGGTAGGTCCCCGGAGCGATGCCTTCCCAGCGCTTGAAGGCGCGGTTGAATGACGCCTCGTTCTGATAGCCGACCTGCTCCGCGACCTCCCTCATGGAGAGGTTGCTCTCGCGCAGGAACTGGGCCGCCTTCGTCATCCTCCACCGCGCGAGGTACTCCAACGGTGGTTCGCCCACGAGCGCGCTGAACCGCGCGGCGAAGCCAGACCGGGACAGCGCCACGGCCGACGCGAGGCTCTCCACGGTCCACGGCTCCGCGGACCGCTCGTGGATGAGCGCGAGCGCCTTGCCGATCTGCGGATCCGCGAGGGCTCGCAGCCCGTGCTCCTTGCAGCCACGCGTGGAGATGTGCGCGCGGATCGCCTGCACGAGCAGGACATCCGCCAGCCGGCTCGCCACCACGGACGAGCCGGGGCTGCGAGACACGCTCTCCGCGATGAAGAGCTGCACGGCCGCCGCCAGCGAGGACGACGCCTGGGGATCATCCGCGGCGACGTGGATGACGCGCGGCAGCGCATCGAAGAGCAGCGAGCGGGGAGCGGCACCGAACCGGAAGGCCCCCGAGACGAGTGTGGTCCGGGCCCCGCCTCCACCCAGGCGGAGCGGCGCCGTCGTGCGTCCTGCAAGGCACGCGGAGGGGCTGAACTGATGGAGCGGACTGCCCTCGGCATCGCGCAGCGCCTTGCCGCCTCCATGGGGCAGCAGCGCCAGGTCTCCGGCCGAGAGGATGACCGGCGCCTCTGCTCCCTCGACCTCCAGGCGAGCACCCCCCCGGGCGACGATCATGATGTGGGCGGCGTCTCCGTCGTGCAGTTGGATTCCCCATGGCGCGGACAGCTCCAAGCGGCCATAGACGAGGGTCGACAGGCGCATCGTGTCCAGCAGATCCGCCAGGACGTCGGTTTCCTGGCCGTCCTCGGGGCTTGGACGATCAGTCAATTCTTTTGGAGGAATCGCCATGGCACGTCCATAGCGGCCCGGGCATTTCTCGTCCAGCCGAGTTGAGGCGGACATCCCGTCCGCCCGCCCGGTCCCTGGTGGGAAAGGCCATGACCTCCTCTCCGAACCTCTTCTCTTCCTTTCAGCTGGGCGGGCTCGAGCTCAAGAACCGCATCGTGATGGCGCCCATGACGCGCAGCCGTGCTGTCGAGGGCAACGTCCCCAACCCGCTCGCCATCACCTATTACACCCAGCGGGCCTCGGCCGGGCTGATCATCACCGAGGCCTCGCAGGTGAGCCCTCAGGGCGTCGGCTACATCCGCACGCCGGGAATCCACTCGGCGGAGCAGGTGGCCGGGTGGAAGAAGATCGTCGACGCGGTCCACGAGGCGGGGGGCCGCATCTACCTTCAGCTCTGGCACGTGGGCCGTATCTCGCATCCCGACTTCCACGGAGGCGAGCTGCCCGTGGCTCCCTCGGCGATCAAGGCGGAGGGAGAGGTGTTCACCTGGCGGGGGAGGACTCCCATGGTGACGCCGCGAGCGCTCGAGCTCCACGAGATGCCGGGCATCGTCGAGCAGTTCCGGAAGGGCGCCGAGAACGCGAAGGCGGCGGGGTTCGACGGCGTCGAGCTGCACGGTGCCAACGGCTATCTGCTGGATCAGTTCCTGCGGGATGGCACCAACCACCGCACGGACTCCTACGGTGGCGGCATTCGGAACCGGGTGCGGTTGCCGCTCGAAGTCACGGAGGCGGTGATCGGCGTGTGGGGTGCGGAGAGGGTGGGGTACCGCATCTCTCCGTACCTCGGCTATTACGGAGCGTCGGAGAGCAACCCGGTCGAGACCTTCGGATACCTCACGGAGCAGTTGAGTCGGCTGCGCCTCGGCTATCTGCACGTGACGGAGGCCGCGACGGGGATGCAGGCTCCGCCCCCGGGCGCCGTGCGCATCACGCCGCTGCTTCGAGGGAAGTTCCAGGGCACGCTGATGGTGAACGGAAGCTACGACGCGAGGACCGGCGCTGCGGCCATCGAGAGCGGAGCCGCGGATCTCGTCTCGTACGGAGCGCCGTTCATCGCCAACCCGGATCTACCCGAGCGGTACAAGCGCAGCAGCCCGCTGAACGTCGCGGATCCGGCGACGTATTTCGCCGGCGAGGCGAAGGGCTACATCGACTACCCGGCGCTGAGCGCCAACGCCTGAGTCGTTGGGTGAGACCCACGTCGTCGCGGTGGGGGAGAGCTGCACCGTGAGGCGGGGCCAGTCACTCGGACAGAGCTCCAGGGGCCGGCTTGTTCTGAGCCAACTGGTATGGCTGTCATACCAGTTCGGTTCATTGTCGCCACCAGCGGGACTGTCACTCCAGGTGGAGCCTCGGCTCTCCTTGCTGACGCGTTTGGGACTCGAGCCCGTGGCTCACGGCTGGCGCTTGAGCCAGGCCGTCACGTCGGGCCCTGCGCGCTCGCGCAGCGCCACGTCCTGGCTCAGCCGCTCCAGCGTCTGCGCCATCGCCTGCTGCGCCTCCGTCACGGGGTGCGCCTGCAGCAGCGCCTTCGCCTCCTCGTACTGCTTGCGGTCCCTGAGCGCTCCCAGTGCCTCCACCACCCGCCGCAGCAGCATGGGCGCCCCGCCGGTGCGAGCCAGCACGTCCTTCCAGCGCTGTTGCACCACCTCCCACCAGGCGTCCCGGCCCGTCCGGTTGCCCAGCAGCGAGCCCAGGTAGATCGTCACGTCCTGCATCTTCACCGCATCCGTGAAGAACAGCTCCTGGCCCCGCTTCGCCAGCGCCGGATCCTCGAACGAGGCCAGCGCCGACAGGTAGCGCCGCTGCGTGGCCGGATCCGGCTCCGCCTTCATCTTCGCCAGCAGCGTGTCGAACAGCGCCGAGTCTCCCGCCCGCGCCGCCATGTACACCGCGCTGTCCAGCAGGTTCGGCTCCAGCGCCGCCTTGTCTCCCGCCACCACCTTCGTCACCCGCGGCCGCACCTCGCTCAGCGCCTGCCCGCTGCGCGCCAGCACACCCACCGCCCGCACCAGCGCCGCGCGCCGCAGCTTCACGCGATCCGTCTCCCCCGCCGCCGACTCCCACCCGAGCTTCGTCAGCGCCGGCCCCAGCAGCTTCTCCACCCAGCGGCGGAAGCGCTCCTGGTCCTCGCCTTCCACCAGCCGCGCCTCCACGTACCCCAGCCGCCCCACCAGCTCGTCCAGGACGGCATCGTCCTCCTCGCCGCCGAAGCGGCCGGTCAGCTCCAGGAAGTCCGCCGCCGAGGCCTGCCCCGAGCGCACCAGCGCCCAGCGGTCCGCCAGCAGGGAGATGCGCTCGGAGGGCGCCAGCGCCCCCAGGTTCGCCGCCAGCTGCTGCAGCGTCGCCCCGTCGTACGCCACCCGGTAGAAGCCCGTGGAGCCCGCGTTGGCGCACAGCCACTTCACCTCGCCGCTGCCCTCCAGCGTCACCGTGGCCTGCTCGTCCCTCAGCACGAAGCGCTGCTCGCGCACGCCGCCGCCGTCCTCGAAGCGCAGCACCATCGGCACCGGCCAGCGCTCGCCGCTGGACACCCCCGGCTCCGAGTAGAAGCGGCGCTGGTTCAGCGTCACCTTCCGGCCCTCCACCTTCACCGACACCAGCGGGTAGCCGCTCTGGCCGATCCAGGCGTTGGCCAGCTCCACCACCGGCTGCGACGAGGCCGCTCCCAGCGCCCGCCACAAGTCGTCCGCCACCGCGTTGCTCCGCGCGTGCGTGCGCATGTACTGGCGGATGCCCTCGCGGAACGGCCCCTCGCCGAGGAAGCCCTCGATCATCCTCAGCACCGCGCCGCCCTTCTCATAGGTGATGAGATCGAAGCTCTCGCCCGCCTCGCTGGCGTTGCGCACCTCGCCGCGGATGGGGTGCGTGGACTTGAGCGCGTCCAGGTGCAGCGCCGCCGCCTTGCCCGTGTCGAAGTCCAGCCACACCCGCCACTCCGGCTTCCAGCCGTCGACGATCTTGTAGGCCATCCACGTGGCGAAGGCCTCGTTGAGCCACAAGTCGTCCCACCACACCATCGTCACCCAGTTGCCGAACCACTGGTGCGCCAGCTCGTGTGTCACCACCTCCGCCACCCGCTTCTGCACCGAGAGCGGCGCGGTGGCCGGATCCAGCAGCAGCGCCACCTCGCGGTAGGTGATGAGGCCCGCGTTCTCCATGGCGCCGGCCTCGAAGTCCGGGATGCCCACCTGGTCCACCTTGCCGTAGGCGTAGGGCAGCCCGAAGTACTCCTGCAGCCGAGGCAGCGCCGCCAGCGCCGCGTCCTGCCCGAAGCGCGTCAGGTGCGCCTTCTCCGGCAGCGACCAGGTGCGCACCGGCACTCCGTTCACCTGCTGCTCCGGCGTGCCCACCAGCGGGCCCACCACCAGGGCAATCAGGTACGAGCTGAGGACGTCCATCTCCTGGAACTTCACCGTGCGCAGGTTGCCCTCGACGGTGTCGGAGACGACCGCGCCGTTGGACAGCGCCACCAGCCCCTCCGTGGGAGGAATGCGCACGGTGATGGCCCACCGGGCCTTGAAGGACGGCTCGTCGAAGCAGGGGAAGAGCCGCCGCGCGTCCGCCGCCTCGAACTGGGTGGCGGCCACCTTGCCCGCCAGGTACAGGCCCCGGAGCCCCTCCGTGAAGCGGCCCGTCCACTCCACGTCCAGCGAGGCCGCGCCGGTGGGCAGCGGCGCGCCGAACGTCAGCACCACCGTCTCGCTCTGCGCCACCGGCTGGATGGAGGTCGGCGTGCGCTGCTCGTTGCCGGCGCGGAACGTCACCTTGCCGAGCTGCAGCGCGATGCCGTGGAGGATGATCTCGCTCGTGGGCGAGGCCACCTCCAGCTCGACGGTCTGCGAGCCGGTGAAGGTGCGCTCATCCAGGTTGAGCGTCAGCGTGGCCGCGTAGCGGCGGGGGAGGACGGTACGGGGGAGCCGGAAGTTCTTGTCTTCGGTCAGGTGCGCCATGGCGGCTGGGAATGTAGCCGCACCGCGTCCCGGGCTCACGGAGATTGGTGGTGGAGTGAGGCCCCCCCTGAGCGCCTGTCCAGCGCTGGACGTGTCTCGGCCCGGGGCTCACATGCCTCCCACCTCCAGCGCGCCGCCCACGCCCTCGAAGGGCTTGGTCACCGTGGCGTGGAAGGTGATGTCGTTCAGGAGGATGTTCACCGGCAGGGTGTCGGTGCCGATGCCTACCCGCTTCACCGTGTTGTTGATGATGAGCCAGATGCGAGGCTTGCCCGCGGCCTGCACCAGCACCGGGTCCCGGATGGTGACGGGCTGGTTCGCCCCGGGCGCGAAGGCCTGCGTGGGCAGCAGCACGGAGGCGGCGTTGAAGTACGCCGGCAGGTTGTTGTTCGTGTAGAGCACTGGCTGCTCTGGCGTGGCCTGGCCGGAGAGCGACAGCCGCGCTCCCACCTCCAGCGTCAGCGCCCGGGTGGGGTTCACGATCGTCAGGTCCGCGGAGATGTCCCGCACGATGACGTCTCCCACGGCCTCGTTCGGCACGTCGATGGCCACCTCCGCGTAGACGGGCTCCAGCAGCGAGGTGACGGGGACGCTCTGATCGAAGGGCTCGGTCTCGACGACCACCTCGGCCGAGCACGCGGACAGCAGCAGCAACAGGCAGGCACTGGGTACACGCAGCATGGGTCGGTTCCTCATCGGAAGGTCCAGGAGAGATCGAAGACGGGCACCACGGGCAGTCCGCCGCCCGGGAAGACCGGGTCATCGAGGTCCACGTAGGCGGCGCCCAGGGCCAGGCCCAGGTGCTCGCCGCCGTAGCGCAGGCCCGCCGCGGCTCGCAGCGCGGAGCCTCCCTTCACGCGGACCCCGGCCTCGGCGATGAGCGTCCACCCCAGCGAGAGCTGGAGGGCCGCCGCGCCCGTCACCGACAGGTAGTCCGACTCGTAGCGGGCGTAGCGCGCCTCGCCCTGCACCACGAGCGCCCCCATCACCAGGCCATAGGCGCCGTAGACGGTTGGGCCCGACAGGGTGGGCTCGAAGCGCTGGATGGCGGGCTCCTGAGACTCGACGACGGAGGAGTAGACGGACGCACCCACGAAGTGCGTGTAGCGCGCGCCCGCCACGATGCGGTGCGGCCCGACCGCCGCCGCCCAGCGCAGGCCCAGGTTGGGCGCCAGCAGCAGGTCCGCGTACAGCGAGGTGTCCAGCGCGAGCCCCGCCACCAGCGGCACCGCCGAGCGCTGCAGCCCGAGCACCGGGTGCGCGATGACGGCGGCGGACTCCGTGGTGAGCAGCCGACCGTTGCCGGAGGGCGTGTCCTCGGACTCCTGCGCGCGGGCCGAGAGGGGACTCAGGATGAAGAGGGTCTGACAGAGGAGCCCGGCCATGGCGACACGGCGGGCGAGAGGGATTCGAAGGGTCAAATCGCTCGCTCCTGGGGCATGAGAGGGATGCCTGTATGGCCCGAGGAACGTCGCGAGGGAGCGCCTCTCGCGCGCGACTGTCCACCACTCGGCACGAGTCCCCCATGGGTGGGGACGGACTCATGGAGCCGAGGGGGTGTCCACCTTCCCCTGGAGGCCTGCCTGACATCCAGGCAGCCGCGGCCTACGGCGTGTCGTCGGGAGGCACCCGCACGCGCGGGTTGGCGTGGAGGATGACGTCCCGCCCGTCGATGCGGGCTACCTGG
This sequence comes from Hyalangium gracile, assembly GCF_020103725.1. Taxonomy (NCBI): domain Bacteria; kingdom Pseudomonadati; phylum Myxococcota; class Myxococcia; order Myxococcales; family Archangiaceae; genus Hyalangium; species Hyalangium gracile. Next base: position 40,069 of record NZ_JAHXBG010000017.1, read on the forward strand.
TGCACGTTCACCACGAAGTCGCGCCGGGCGGGCCACCCTTGCTCCAGGTCGAACTGCGTGGCTCCCAGATTGACCACCTTGCCGAGCTTGCGGCCTTCGACGTCCCTGACGGTCATGCCCTCGTGCAGCTCGCCTGGATCGATCATCGCTTCCTCCTGGTGTCCTCGTGGATGGGGGTGGTCCTTCCCTATGGGTTCAACACCGGATGGCCCACGAGACACGTCGCTCCACAGCCGAACAGTGGGGTGACGGGCAGTGAACACTCCTCTTTCGCTCGCCCTGTCCGAAGGTAGCGGGGCGTGGGCACGGGTGCTTGCCTGCGCTTCCGTGATGGCCGGGGGCACCGCGGACTTGGCCGCGAGACTCCTCCTGGCCCTGGGAGGGATTGCTCATGAGTCTCAGGTCCTCCATTGCCTGGACGGTCGCCGTCCTGGTCAGCGCTGGAGCGGCCCACGCGGCCGAACCACCGCGGGCCTCGCCTCCGCCTCCGAAGCTGCCCATCGGCGTCTCCGCCGTGCTGTGGAAGATCTCCGTGCCCGCCGGGGCCGAGCCCACGCCGGAGAAGGTGGCGCTGGGAGAGAAGCTCTTCAACGACAAGCGGCTGTCGCTGGACGACACCGTCTCGTGCGCCACCTGCCATGATCCGGCCAAGGGCTTCGCCGACGGCAAGGACACCTCGGTGGGCATCAAGAACCAGAAGGGCATGCGCAACAGCCCCACGGTGCTCAACGCCATGTTCAACGCCACCCAGTTCTGGGACGGGCGCGCCAGCATGCTGGAGGACCAGGCCAAGCTGCCCATCCTCAACCCCATCGAGATGGGGATGCCCTCGCCGGAGGCCGTGGTGGCCAAGGTGAAGGGCCTGCCCGAGTACCCCGCTCAGTTCCAGAAGGTGTTCGGCCGCGAGGTGAACTACGACGACCTGGCCGCCGCCATCGCCGCCTTCGAGCGTACCCAGTTCTCCGGCGACGCGCGCTTCGACAAGTTCATCCACGGGGATGACAAGGCGCTCAACGCCTCGGAGAAGCGAGGGTGGGCGCTCTTCAACGGCAAGGCGCGCTGCAACGCGTGCCACGCGGCCAACATCGCCCAGCCGCTGTTCTCGGATCAGAAGTTCCACAACATCGGCATCGCGGCGCACAAGCAGGACTTCGTGCAGCTGGCCCGCGAGGGCCTCAAGGTCGTGCGCACCGGGGACGAGAAGCAGATCGACGAGCTGGCGCTCCAGACGAAGTTCTCCGAGCTGGGCCGCTTCCTGGTGACGAAGGAGGAGAACGACGTGGGTGCCTTCAAGACGCCCACGCTGCGTAACATCGGCATCACCGGGCCGTACATGCATGACGGCTCGCTGGTGACGCTGTGGGACGTGATGGACCACTACAACAAGGGCGGCGTCCAGAACCCGTACCTGGACGGAGGCATGCAGCGGCTGGGGCTCACCGAGCCGGAGATCGACGACCTGGTGGCCTTCATGTTCACCCTCACGGATGCGCGCTTCGAGAAGTTCAACGGCCAGGAGCTGACGCGGCAGCGCGCGCGCAAGAACAACCGCCCGGAGCGCGACACCGCCGTGGCGATGGGGAAGAAGGGGAACGTGGGGGACCTGGCGCCCAACCCGGACCTCGACGTGAAGAACCCGGCGGACATGGGCGTGTACGGCGCGCCGACCTCCGTCGAGAACCAGATCGCACCGAAGAAGTAGGGAGGCGGCCCATGTCCAACAAGTTCAAGAGCGTCGAGACGAAGTACTACGAGGAGCGCCAGGAGCTGTTCGATGGGCTCAAGCGCCTGGACCGCCGCGCCTTCATGCGCGTGGCGGGAGTGTCCGCGGGCATCGCCGCGGGCATGGGGCTGGTGACGCCCGCAAGCTTCCAGCTCATCCAGGTGGCCGAGGCGCAGGGCAACACGGACAAGCCGAAGTTCTCCTTCGCGTACATCTCCGACACGCACCTGTACAAGAAGGAGCTCAACGACCGGTTCGTGCGCGCCATCCTCAAGGCGGTGGATGACGTGAACGCGCTGGACCCGCAGCCGGACTTTGTCCTCTTCGGCGGAGACCTGGCGCAGCTGGGCCAGGCCGAGGAGCTCAAGCTGGGCGCGGAGATTCTCAAGGCCGTGAAGGCGCCGGTGAAGATGATGGTCGGCGAGCACGACTGGTTCCTCGACATGGGCGAGAAGTGGCGCGAGCTGTTCGGCCCGCCCAACTACTCGTTCGACCACAAGGGCGTGCACTTCGTGGTGCTCAACTCCATCCTGGAGAAGGACTTCTGGACGGAGAAGGGCCTGTCGCCCATGGAGCGGATGAAGATCGTCGCCGGCCTGGACAACGCGCTCCAGTCGCGCTTCGAGGTGGGGGCCGAGCAGCGGGCCTGGATGCAGCAGGACCTGGCCAAGGTGGACAAGAAGACGCCCGTCATCGTCTTCAGCCACTCGCCGCTCTACAAGTACTACAAGCCGTGGAACTTCTGGACGGACGACGCCGACGAAATCCAGGCCCTCCTCAAGCCGTTCGAGAAGGTGACCGTCATCCACGGGCACACGCACCAGCTGCTCACCAACCGAATTGGCAACATCCACTTCCACGGCATGCTGTCCACCGCGTGGCCGTGGCCGTACGCGCCGGAGGGCCTGCCCAGGTTCACCATGCAGATGAACCGGCCGGATCCGTTCAGCCAGTTCGACGGGTGCGGAGACGGGCGCATGGACGTGCTCGAGTCCGGGCTCGTCAACAAGGTCTACAACCTGTGGCAGCGCAACCCCATCACCGTGCGCGCCAGCTACCTGGCGTCCAACGGCCAGCAGGCCGTGCCCCCCAAGCCCAAGCTCCCCAGCTACTAGAGAGGATGAACCCATGACTCTCCGAATGAAGCTCCTCACGGCGCTCACGGCGCTGACGTCCCTGGCGGGCGGCGTGGCGCTGGCCACCGAGCCATCCTCCCTGCTCGAGAAGAAGCCCCTGCCCGAGCACAAGCTGCCGCCCTCGAAGGACGGCAACCTCGTCGTCGGCCTGTGCGACGGGGACACCTCCATGGAGGTGAAGGGGGTGAAGGAAGGCGGGACGATGACGCGCTCCCAGGCCCTGGAGGTGACGGGCAAGCTGATGGAGGAGTGGCGCCGCAAGAACCCGAACGCGAACTGGGACGACGTGCCCGCGCCCGCCGCCGGGCAGCTCGTGGCCCAGGCACCCAAGCCTCCGCCGAGCCCCGACCCCAAGGGCCCTCGCAGCCCGCCGGCCCTGCCGACCACGCCGCAGAAGCCGTCGGCGGGCAGCTCCGTGGGGACGACGGGGCCGAACCAGGCCTCGGGGGCGCCGCAGGCGGGCGCTCAGAAGGGGGCCAATGTGCAGACGGGCCACACCTACGGCAACTTCAGCGAGCGCGACGAGCGCATCTGGGCCGAGTCCACGCAGGCGTTCGTGGAGGAGGGCAACCGCGTGTTCCACGACGCGGCGGCAGTGGGCGGCACCATCGCGGTGTCGTGTGACATGTGCCACCCGGACGCGGCCAACACGCACCCGGAGACGTACCCGAAGTACCAGGTGCAGTTGGGGCGAGTGGCGATGCTGCGCGACATGATCAACTGGTGCATCCAGAACCCGGTGCGAGGCAAGCCGCTGGCGGATGACGACCCGAGGATGAAGGCCATGGAGGCGTACATCTACTCGCGGCGCAAGGGCGTGCCGCTGGAGTTCGGCAAGCACTGACGGGACTTCACGGCTGTCACACGGGGCGCGCATCTCGAGCGAGGTGCGCGCCCTCAGCTTTTCTCCGAGGAGTCACAGGAGCGAAGTCACCACCGGTCGTCTGTAAAGAGGCAATCGATGAGCTGGGCGTCGCCCAGGTGCACATTGCCGCATTGAATGTCGGGAACAGGGGTGAAGAGCATTTCAGTGGGCACCCGCTGAACTTGGAGAGAAGAGCGCACCAGGGGCTCGATTTTCTCCACGTACGGCCTGGTCTCCGGGATGTCGCTGTAGAAGGTGCGTGAGGGTGAAGCTCTCCTGCCCACGTGGTGCTGAAGCGCGCTGTAGAATGGAGACGATCCTCAAGAAGCGCGGCGTAACGATCGCGGCGACCGCGATCGAAACCTCCATTGAGCGCGGGCTCAGCTGATCGAAAAACCAGGAAAGCGCCCGCGCTAGCGAGTTCTGGGGGCCTATAGCCCCCAAGCCCCTTGTGGCGTCGAGAACGCTCCTGCCAGGCACGGGTCACGGTGAGAGACCTTCACGGTCGCGTTGGCGTCCGCCGCAAGCATGGCGATGATCTCGTCGGCGATGGAGATCAGGTTCACACCCCGTCTGCTGCCTCGCCTTCCTGCGCCGATCTCGCGGCCATGGAGATGGGGTAGAGCGCACGGAGCTTGATCCTGTAGTGGTACACCGCGAGGTGATACTCGCCCGCGATAGTGACGAAGACCTGACGCGGAGGCTCGGGCTGGCTCTGGAGCCAGGTGTTGGCCTCTTCCAGGGTGTTGAAGGTGGCCATTGGGGCAGGGAGTCCCTCCTGAATCATTTCTTTGAGGTAGTGGGCGAACGCAGGGTCGCGGAGAATTGCGCGGTGGTTGATATCCGGGTCATCGGCCGTGAGGAAATATTGGCCTGCGATCAAGATGTTGGCGTGGTGCGGAGGCTCGGGATGGTTTTGCAGCCAGCTTTCCGCCTCCTCGCGCGTGTCGAAGGCTGCAATGACAACGGGCGGGCCCTTGGCAGCGACGTCTTGGCGATATTCTCCAAAACCGTAGGTCTGACCGAGAGCGAAGATGAAGCCAAGTGCGTCCAGCGCCATGGAGAATCGCTCTTTTTCTTCGGCAGAGGCTGCCTCTTCATGGTGCCGGCCCAGGAACTCCATGGTCTCCAGCATCTGTCGTGCAGTCGTCATGCAGTGTTGGCAGGTGCGAGTTGGCGGGTGGCGCTGCAAGAGACGAACAGGGAGCACAGCAGGGAGGCCGCGATTCGCTCCGGGGTCATACAGGCTCCGCGCGCTCTAGGAGCGCCACGAGGTCGAAGTGGGTGGTCGACCGTACCCAGCCCCGGCTTTGCCAACAAGAACTCCGCCGATGGAGACGGGGCGGAGGCGGCGATGTTGCTGGTCGCGGTGGTGGAGGGGACGTTCTCGGCCAGCCCCTCGGAGCGGGACGGCTTCGCGGCGGCGGTGGTGCGGCACTTCGACGAGGAACTGGGGATGACGCTGGTGCCGGAGCGGGTGGAGCGGGTGATGGAGCCGGTGCCGCGGGTGGAGGTGCTGGGGACAAGGAGACGGGGCAGGTGAGGACGGTGCTCGTCGCGGGGCTGGCGTCCGAGGGCGGCATGCGGTGGTGACGGTGAGCGCGCCCGCGGCGCGGTGGGAGGCGCTCGCGCCCCAGATGCGCGCCTCGCTGGAGACGTTCCGGATGGAGGCGCCGACACATGGAGGCCTGTCCCGCCAGGCCGCGGGAGCCTTGGCGGGCGCGTTGGCCGGGGCGCTGGTGGCCTCCTATACGGCGTGGCGCCGCTGCAGGCGCTGAGCGTCCCGCTCGCGGACAGAGTCCTTGTGGAGGCGGCGGGACGAGGCCCCTCCACCCGTCTCCCGCCGGGGACTCCACCGTCCGCAGAGTGAGACCCACGGATCCTGCAAGAGACCCCTTTTTTACGCGTCAGGTCCAATCGCTCCAGCGTCCGAGCCACGGTGGCGCGGCTGATGGACAGGTGAGTGCGCGCCTGATACTCGTCCGCGATCTCCTCAAGCGTCGAATCAGGTTGCTCGCGCACGAACTGGTACACCCACTCGAGTTCCTGGCCAGTGACCCTGCGGGGACGACCGCCACCATGAGGTGCCGACTGGAATGACCCAGTGTGACGTTGGCGTTGGCGCCAGCGCTTCACGGTGGCTGCCCCCACCTCGAACTGTTTGGCAGCCTCCTCAATCGTCAAGCCACGCTCACACGCGGCGAGCACGCGTTTGCGCAGATCCACCGAATAGGGTCGGGGCATGTCGTACCTCCCTTGCCATGCATCCAACTCCATAGGTAGGCTCAACGCAATTGAGAACCGTTATCACTCGTCGGGAAGTTCTTCATAACCGCTTTGGCGGAGTCTTTCCCGAACGGTTTGCACTTCAGCCGCAGGAGGTATGTTCCTGACTTGCGTGCCAAAGGCATCATTTAAGACTGTAATGTAGTCGATCCCAAATGTGACATCAATAGCCCTCGCCACGGCTCTGAAGGACATCTCTTCGCAGAGCACGCTGAGCAGAGCTGGATAGAGCGACTCAGGAACTCCGTTGGGAAAGGCTCGGACAAGCACCTCGCAAACTGGTTTGAGAGGGTCGGAGTCAGATATGTTGAGCTTCATGGCTTTGGCCTATCTATTTCCCAATAAGGTTTAGAGCAGGATACAGGCGCAGGCCTGATCCAAAATCGGGCGTCCGCGATGACGTGAGCAGAGCCTGATAGGAGCGGGCGCACGAAGGCAAGGAGGCGCCGTTCGGCCGGACGGCCGTGCAGCGAGAGCGAGTTGAGGGAGAAGGCGGAGGGGCCGGCGAGCCCGTCAGGCGAGTGTGGGCTGGGGCACCTCGGTGCGACCGTGGACGAGCGCGTCGCGAAGCAGCTCGCACGCGCGAGCCCAGGCTACCGGCGCGGGCACGTCCTCCGCCGCCGGCCTGCCAGGATGGAAGCGGCTCGTGGAGCTCGCCATCGCCCATGCGCGCGGACGCAGCGACCCCGCGGCACGCATCGCGGAGATGGAAGAGCTCATGGGCCGTGGCGAGCTCGTGGATGCCCTCTCCGTCGCCTAGCAGCTCTTCGGTGGCCCAGAGTTCGGCACCTTCGTCGAGCGCCACCTCAACGATGAAAAGTATGACTTGCCGCCCGCGCTTCACGCCAGCTCGAAGCTCGCTCCCAAGCTGCGCGCCGCCCTCACTGGCAATCTCGACCACTTCCTCGAACGCGCCCTCCACTGGCCCGTCCTCTGGAGGCCCCAGGCGGATCTCGCGCGCAGGCGCCGCTTCATCTACAAGCTCCACGGCACCCTCCTGGAGCGCAGTTCCTGGGTCTTCACCCGCTCCCAGTATGACCGCGTCATCTGGGCCGACCCGCTCTTCCGGACCACCTTCTCCGCCCTCTTCCTGTCCTGCCCGCTCCTCTTCGTCGGCTTCGGCCTGATGGACGACAACTTCGAGAGCCTCTTCGCCCAGGTCCGCGCGCTCTCGGGCGATCAGCCTCCGCGCCACTTCGCCCTCATGGCCCAGGGCGCCCTCCCCAGCTTCCGCAAGACGCGGGTCGAGCAAGCCGGAGTCCGCGTCATCGAATACCCGAACCTCGATGGCAAACACTCGGATGTCGCGCGCATCCTCCAGTGGCTCGCGGAAGGCGATCCCCAACGCTTCCCCGAGGCCGCTGCCGCTCCAGCGCCCCGTTAGTCTACGAGGCCCACGTCGAGGTGTCCGACCTGGAGGCGCTCCACGAGCCCTCAGCGCTCACTGCAAGCCGCGCCGACGTGCGGCGGGACCTGGCTAGACCTCGATGAAGCGTGTTCCTGTAGCGCGCATGTTCTCTAGGGCGCTCTTGATCTCCTCAGAGACGATCAAGGCGACCTCCCAGCCTTCGGGACGAAACACCTTGGCGCTTCCGACCTTCGCCTTGTCGATGCGTAAATCATCTATGGCCCAGTACGTTCCCACCTTGTCGGGACGTCCATCCTCCGGGGTCCAAAACTGCACCTTGGATGCTTTCTCGTCGATGCAGCGAATGAGGCGCGTTGCAACAAAGACGAGGTACTGATCCGGTTGGCCCTCAATGTCTGCTGGGATCAACTGCACGTCCCCTGGTGCTTGCTCTGACAGCACGGACCCGATCTTGACGTGGACGACGGGGATCCCTATCCCCGCTTCGGAGAAGTCCAGCGGCCTGCCCGCGATCTTGATGGGGATTTTCAGCCGCCCCACTCCCGCCTCGGATACGGGCGATCCCCTCGTGAAATCCCAGTCGTGCACCCTACGGCCCTGCCTGTCGATGGGGGTTGTCAGGTGCCAGCGACGGGGAACGGACACATCGTCAGCGAGTTTGAAGAAGCGCCGGGGCATACCGACGTTCTAGCGTCCTTTCCCAAGGGTGACGAGTCGGTTGAGTTCTGTTCCGGGTGTGGCGATTTCGCGTGCTAGTTTCCTGAGCGCATCCGTGAGGTTCTCTCGGCACTCCTGCACGGCGCTACAGTCTCCCAGCGCCCTCCGTAAGCGCTCGTAGACGAGTTCGTGATAGCGCTGTGGGTGCGGTCCCTTGTGCCCCTTGATAGGCACGATGTTTTCGGTGTCCTCCAGCCCCATCCCCGCCCGCGCGTACAGTTCTTCGAGCCTGGGAGTCCACGGGCCACCGCGCAACGTAGAGATCTTGTTCGCCCTGGTTCCGATGTGGTGATTCTCAACGCGATTGCGGCGCCCGCCGCTCGCCGCCATCGCCACCGCGCCCGGGGCCAGCGCCATGCTGAAGCCGTCCTCCGTCACGGCCACCGATTCCACCGCGCCGACCTCGGACAGCAGGATCCCTTCCTGCTTCGCCGCATGAAGCGACACTTGAGCCGAGCCGGGCAGTGTCGCCACCTGTTCCGCGAACCCTTTCGCACTGTGAGTCAGCAGCGCCATCGCGATCATGGCGAACGCTTGCGCTGCTTCGCGTGAGAACAAGCGGCCGAACTTCTCGCCCGCTTCGCGGATCTCCTCGAAGGTGGTGGCGACCTTCACCGCCTCCATCAACTCGAACCAGCCTTTCACGAGGTTGTAGAGCGTGGAGGCACCGACCCACAGCACAAGCGCCGCAGTCGCCCACGCGGCCACAAACTTGGTGACGGGCTCAGGCAACGCGAGCAAGACGAGCAGCGTCACGACAGTGCCGACCGCTGCTTGCAGGACTGCCCGCATGCTCACCATGTCGCCTAGCGCCTGCTGGAACTCCTCCAGAACGGGGCTCTTGCTCAAGGCCATGGCGAGCATGTACCGGCCTTGCATGTCCAGGTACTTGCTCCCCACGAGCGCGCCCAGGCAATCGCCCTCCACACCCTGGGCACTGCGACACCACGCCTTGTAACGGCTGACGAGCTTCTGTTCCCCTTCCGTCAACGCCCCTTCCAGGGACATGCCCGACTCCAGCGGGACGAGCTTTCGCTCTCGCAGCAGGTAGAGGTAATCCCCATAGAGCGCGTCCAGTTGAAACAGCCGTTCCACTGTCTGCCGGGGTGAGCCCGTCAAGCGCACCTCGCGCGCCAGTCTCCGGATCGCCTCGGTGACTTGCTCCGGTGGCACCTCCACCGGCTCCGCCGTGGCGGCGCGGGGGATGTAGATCAGCGTTTCTCCGTCTGCTCCCGAGTCCACCCGGATCGCTGGCTGGGCGGTAGTGCACCCAAGCATCAAGGCAAGCAACAGCGCTTCGACCTTCCAGAGAATCCGCCAGAGCATGGGGCACCCCTTTGTGTTGAAGGCGAGCAGGCTAGGAGGCTGCTACCCCGCGGAGGAGGATTTGCCGGGTGGTATTCGCGCTGGGAACCCACGGGCTCAGCGGGCAGACGGATCCGATCTGGATCCTGCCTACGAGGCCCACGTCGCGGTGTCCGGCCTGGAGGTGCTCCACACATGATCAATAGGTGCATCCAGAACCCGGTAGGTGCGAGTCCTCGCTGTTTTTCGTAGGGCCACGCTGGGAACGCCGCTTCCCTGATCAGGCGGCACGAGTGCTCCCATGGGGGACGCCGTGGACTGACAGTGGAAGCCATTTGCCTCACTCCTGGGGGCTGCACTGACGTCCGTTCCTCTACATGCGCTCGTGAGAGGGGCACACCCCATGCACACACTCGCGGTCGTGGATGACAGCGAGGGAGGCGTGGCATGGCGTGGAGGAAGTGGGCCGGGAGCATGGGACTCCTGATGGCCCTGGGGGCGTGGGTGGGGTGTGGCGGAGTGGCGACGGACGGGCCTGTGCCCGAGGCGGTCGAGCCCGGGGCGGAGCTGAGCACCCGGACCCAGGAGCTTGGCACCACCGTGAGCTTTGCTCCGGTGGCGGACGCTCGGGTGGAGGCGGCCTACCCGGACCAGAACTTCGGAGCGGCGGACGGGCTGTACACGGACACCTCGCCCGCGCAGGAGAGCTACCTGCGCTTCTCCGTCCGGGGGCTCTCCGGCCCGGTGACGCGGGCGGTGCTGCGGCTCTACGTGACGAATGGCTCGAGCGACGGGCCATCCCTCACGCAGAACCTGAGTGGCTGGGGCGAGCGGAGCGTCACGTGGAACAGCCGGCCCTCACGTCTCGGCGCCGTGCTGGCGGACCTCGGTAGCGTGGCGCCCGGCAGCTGGGCGGAGTACGACCTCACGCCCGTAGTGACGGGGAACGGTGACTTCGACTTCACCCTCTTCTCCACGGTGACGGACGGCGTGGACTTCGCCTCTCGCGAGCACGCCGACCCGGCGCTTCGTCCCCAGCTCGTGGTGACGACCGGTACCGCCTCGGCGGACATCGTGCTGTCCGCGGCGGCCGACGCCTATGTGGAGGAGGCCGCTCCCAACGCGAACCGGGGCAGCGCCGTGGAGCTCCAGATCGATGGCTCCCCGCGCGCCGAAGCGTACGTGCGCTTCGAGGTGCCTGCCGCGAGCGTGACGAGCCGCAAGGTGACCCTCCGGGTCTACGCGTTCAACGGCAGCTCGGACGGGCCGGCGCTCTACACCACCACGACGCCGTGGAGCGAGCAGACGGTGACGTGGAACACACGGCCCTCGCGCAGCCCGGTGTCGGTGGGGGATGTGGGCGCCGTTCCGGTCGACTCGTGGGTCGAGTACGACGTGACCTCCATCGTCCGCGGCGGCGGCAGCTATGGCTTCGCCCTGGTTCCCACGCACACGGATGGAGTGGACTTCCATTCTCGGGAGAGCGCCCAGGCCGCGCTGAGGCCGCAACTCGTCATCTCCATGGAGGGCTCCGGGGAGACCTGCTCGCCGGAGGTGAGGACGCGATCCTTCACCTACTCACCGCTGGATGACACCCAGGTGTCCGAGTCCTCTCCTGGCGCAGTGGGTGGCGCGAGCGACTGGCTCTATGTGGACAATCTGCCTCGGACGGAGACCTACTTCCGGTTCGGGTTCGACTCGCTGGTGGGACGGGTGAAGAGCGCGAAGCTGCGCGTCTTCGCCTACGACGGGACAGGAGATGGCCCCGCCGTCTACCAGGTGGACACCTATGGCCTGAGCGAGAGCACGACGACGTGGGCCAACCGCCCGGCGCGCATCGGCCCGGCGATCGCGGACGTGGGGAGCATCGCCCACGGGAGCTGGGTGGAGGTCGACGTCACCCGCGTGGTGCAGCGCAACGGCATCTTCGGCTTCGCGCTGGTGCCCGGCTCGGCCGACGGTGTCCGCCTGTGGAGCAAGGAGTACACGGGCAATCCGGCCCTGAGGCCGCGGCTCGAGGTCATCACCGAGTCCACCGTCACGTGTGAGTCCGAGCGGGTCTGTGACTCGGGCAGCTGCTGGTTCATGCCGATGCCGCATGGGATGGACCAGACGGACACGTGGGGCAGCAGTCCCTCGAATATCTGGGCCACGGGCCCCGTGGGTTCGGTCCTGCACTGGGATGGGACGCGCTGGCGCACGGTGCCGAGCGGCACGTCCCGCGGCCTGCTCGCCATCTGGGGTACTGGGCCTCAGAACATCTGGGCGGTGGGAGAGTGGGGCAGCATCGCCCGCTTCAATGGGACGGCGTGGACGGAGGTGCGTCCCTCCGACACCATCCAGTCGGATCTGCGCGACGTGTTCGGCACGGGCCCGGACAACATCTGGGCCGTGGGGCTGGACGGGACGATGCTCCACTTCGACGGCACGCAGTGGCGGCCGTTCGCGAGCGGCACGAGCGAGCACCTCTACGGTGTGTGGGCGTCGTCGCCGACGGACGTGTGGGTCGTGGGCGCCCGTGGCCTGGTGAGGCGGTGGAATGGCACCACGTGGGCCCAGCTCGCCTGGGACGGGGACGAGGAGTTCAGTCTGCGAGGTGTCTTCGGCTTCGGGCCGAACGACGTCTGGGTAATGGGCAACGAGTCCACGATCCGGCACTGGGACGGCACCGCGTGGACCACCCTCAGCGAGGACAGCGAGGGCGGCTGGTTTGCCGCCGCCTGGGGCAGCACGCCGAACGACGTGTGGTTCGTGGGCCTCAGCATCAAGCACTGGGATGGGAGCACCCTCGAGTGGGCACAGTTCCCAGCCGATGATTCGAATCGGCCGGATCCGATGCTCGGCATCTGGGGCACGTCACCCCAGGACGCCTGGGCGGTGGGCTGGTCGGGCTCCTTCAGCCGGCTGAAGCCGGGCAGGGTGTGGAAGGTGGAGGGGCCGATGGGCTACGCGCCGGGCCGTGGCAACTCCTTCGTCTATGAGCTTTGGGGTGACTCGCCGGACAATGCCTGGGCCGCGCTCGATGAAGGGCTGCTCCACTGGGACGGCGCCGAGTGGACCTGGCTGGAGGAGGTGGGGGGCTACCGGCTGGGCTTCTACAGTGTGTGGGGCAGCGGGCCGAATGACGTCTGGGCCTCGTCGGCCTGGAGCACCGTGGCCCACTTCGATGGGACGCGCTGGAAGTACATGTACTGGGATTCTCAGCAGCAGCAGATGAAGGAAGGGCTGGGCTTCTTCGGCAACTATCCCAACGGCACGGTGCTCTACGACATCTGGGGCACTGGCGCGAACGACGTCTGGTTCGTCGGGCCCGGGCTCATCCTGCACTGGAATGGCACCACCTGGACCGAGATGCAGCTGCCGTCGCAGCTGAACTGGCTGACCAGCGTCCACGGCTCGGGGCCGAACGACGTGTGGGCGGTGGGCAGCGGCGGGACGATCTTCCACTTCGACGGCGTCTCGTGGACGGACCACTCGCTCAACATGGCGGACTACCTGGAGGCGGTCTGGGTGGCGAGCCCGACCGATACGTGGGCGGTGGGCAGCTCCGGCATGGTGCTGCGCTGGAACGGCACCTCCTGGACGCGGGTATCCGCGCCGACCTTCGTCACGCTCAACGGCATCCATGGCACGGGCCCGAACGATGTCTGGGCCGTGGGCGAGGCGGGAACGCTGCTCCACTGGGATGGCACGAGCTGGACGTCGGTGCCCAGCGCGACGCGCGGCCGTCTGTACGGCGTCTTCGCTACGGGCACGGGGAAGGTCTGGTTCAGCGGCTTCAAGGGAGCAGTCCTGCGCCGGTGAGCCGAGGGAGGGACAGGCTCCGCACGCTCCTTGAGTGCGGAGCAGCCCGTGCGGTCAAGGTGCCGGGCCTACCAACGTATGTATCCGTACTGCCACCCGAGTGACGGGACGGAGAACACGGGCCCACGTCTTGGGGACACAGGTCGCGGGCCTCTCGTCTTGGCGCGGGTCCTCCCGCGCCGGCCGTCCCGCTCTTCCTCGGCACACGGCTCACTTTCACTCAACCCGTTCGAGGGGCTCCCCTCGCGGGCGCACTTTGGGCGAACTGGTAGGGTTGTAGGACCAGTTGGTTCCGAAGTGGCGCCCCTCGGCGCTTCCGTTCGGAATTGGTCGACCTCTTGCCGCACTTCACTCGAGTGTTTCCTACGCTGCCTGCCTCACCTTTCAGGACGCGCAGGGGAAAGCAGTTTCTCACGCCGCTTGCTCACAAACTCGGTGCGTGGAGTTCCGCGGTCAGCCCATGCGTTGACGTTGCTCGAGCGTCCGCAGCAGCTGCTCCGCCTGCTCCCGGCTGTCGATCGTCGCTCGCTTGGAGGAGGCCACTCGCGAGAGCAGCCTCCGGGCCTTCGCGGGCTCCTCCAGCGGCCCCGCGTAGAGCCGGGCCATCTCGAGCAGCGCGTCGTCGTCTCCCATCGCCGCGGCCTTGCCAAACCACCGCATGGCCAGACCCAGCCGCCCCTCGTCCCGATAGATGGTCCCGATGTTGTTGGCCGCCGCCGCCTCGCCCTGGCGCGCGGCCTTCCGGTACCAGGCCATCGCCTGCGCCCGGGAGCGGCTGACGCCCTGGCCCGTGTCGTAGAGATAGCCGACGTTCACCTGCGCGCTGGAGTCCCCCGCCTTCGCCGCCTCGAGGAAGATGCGGAACGCATCCTGGAGGCGCCCCTTCTCCAGCAGCTGCGAGGCCCTGGAGAAATCCGTGTCTCTGCTCCCTGCTCGACGCGCCATCTCGGCTGCCAGCCTGACACAAGGGGGCCCCCTTGCGCTCCTCCCTCCTGTTCCGTGTTCAATGGGCCCATGTCGATGGTGTCCATCCAGCCGACTCCGCCCGGCCCCCAGGACCAGGAACAGGCTCCCTTCGCCCCCCTCCCCCTGGAGATGGACCCGAGCGGCTTCACCGAGCGTGCTCCCGCGCTCCTCTCGCTGCTGCCCGACCAGCCCCTCTCCCTCGCGCTGGCTCGCGCCGATGCCTTCGCCGTGCACGCCGCGCTCACCGCGCGCCTGTCGCGCGAGCCCTCGGGTCCCCACCGCGACACCCTCCGAGCGCTCCTCGACGACCGGACCCTCTTCGTCATGGCGGAGCGGCCGCCCCGGCTCCGCAGCTTCCTGGGCAACGGGGTGCAGCTCGTCGGCTTCCCGCCTCCCGAGCAACAGCAGAGCCAGTTCATCGCCACCCGTGCCTTCTGTCTCTTCGGCATCCCGTTCGTGCCGCTCGGAGATCACCTCGTCCATCGCGGCCGGGATGGACAGCTCGAGATCCTCGGCCGTGTGGCCGGCTCGTCGCGCTCTCGCGTCTCGCGATGGAAGGGTCCGCTGGCGCTGGGAGGCCTGGTCCTCGCCGTCGCCGGCGTCGCGATGATGCCGTTCATCGTGCGCGACGTGCAGCTCGTCAATGGACTCTCCCAGGCCGTGGAGGTGCGCCTGGATGGCCGGGCTCTCACGCTGCAGCCCGGGCAGATTGCTCGGGGGAACGTCTACAGCCTGGGCACGTCCTACCGCGTCGAGGCGAGCTGGCCAGGCGCGCAGAAGCCCTTCGAGGCGCTCTCCCTGGAGCCGAGCCAGCACGCCGTCTACAACATCCTGGGCGCGGCCTCCGTGCGGCTCGCGGAGCCGCCGCGGGGCAGTGCTCCCGTGGTGCTGGAGGGGCGCGCCCACCCGCTCGAGTCCGATGAGCGGCTGGTATGGGAAGGAGGCTGGGAGCGCACGCTGACCCATTACATCCACGCGGAGCGCTGGAGCGAGGCCGCGGAGCTGGCCAAGGCCGTCTTCCTGGCCAGCCCCTCCGAGCTCGAGGCGGGCAGGGCCGCCGCACGCATCCTGGCGCGCAGGCAGCCGGAGGCCGCGCTCGTGTTCGCCCACGAGCTCGCGCAGCGGTTCCATGACGAGCCCTCCATCCACCTGCTGGCCCAGGACCTCTTCATCGCCCTGGGCAAGCGCTCGGAGGCGTTCAAGCTCTACAGCGCCCTGGCCGAGAAGGCGCCGGGCTCCGTCGAGCGAGCGCTCCTCGCCGCCCGGGTCGTTCCGCCGGAGCAGCAGCGCGACGCCCATGCGGACGTGCTGCGGCGCTTCCCCGAGTCCCCCGAGGCGATGCGTGCGCAGGGCCGCCTCCGCCTCTCCGACGGCTATCCCCAGGAGGCGCTGGAGCTGTTCGACCGGGCGCTCGTCAAGGCTCCCGAGTCGCTGGCGGACCTGGAGCTGCGCGTGCGCGCCATGCTCTTCCTGAAGCAGGTGCCGGAGGCTTCCCTGGAGGTGCGCAGGTTCGCGGAGGACCCCCGCCACGTCACCTGGGACTACACCGTCCTCGCTGGCCGCCTGGCCCATGTGGCGGGACCCCGAGGCACCCAGTACGTCGCGCGCGATCTCATCCCCTCCGCCATCAAGGACTCTCCGGAGCGCATGGCGCTCCTGTCCCTCCTCACCGGAGAGGGAAACGTCACAGACCAAGACATGAAGGCGGTCAAGGACCCCGCGGCCCATGACGCCCTCGCGCTCACCCGGGCCGTCCTGAAGGACATGGACAAGGCCGTGCAGCGCGCCATCGCGGCCTCCGAGAAGGTGCTGCTCCGCCTGGATGTGGAGACCGCCGCGGTGCTCGCCCTGGAGCTCTCACGTCGCGGAGAGGCGCAGGCCGCGGACCGCCTCTTCGGCTCGAGCCTCACGCTGATGGGCGCCCGCGACGCGCTGGACACCTACGTGCGCGAAGGCACGGTGAAGCCGGACTTCCCTCTGCTGCCGCCGGGCCTGCAGGCCGCCGCCTACCTCGTTCGCGCCCGCGAGATAAACTACAACCGCTTCGTGGAGCAGGCCTACGCCCGCTGGACCGACATGCTGGGTGGCATGGCCCGCCGCGCGCTCGATGCCGGCTCCGACGACTCCGCCTGGCTCGAGAGCACCCAGACGCCCGCCTTCACCGCGCCCGCGCCCTCTCACCGCCTCCACATCCAGGTCATCCAGAACACTCCGTCCAGGCGTGCAGACGCAGTGTCCGCGCCCCCGGCGCCGGGGAATCGCATCCCCCGGCCCTGGCCCGCGCCGTGAGGGCGCTCAGCCCGGCTGGGTGACCTGGCGCAGGATGTCCAGGGACTCCAGCGCCTTGCCCGCGCCAATCACCACCGCCGAGAGCGGATCCTCCGCCAGGAACACCGGCAGGCCCGTCTCCTCGCGCAGCAGCGTGTCCAGGTTCTTCAGCAGCGCGCCGCCACCGGCCAGCACGATGCCGCGGTCGGCGATGTCACCGGCCAATTCCGGCGGCGTGCGCTCCAGCGTCAGCTTCACCGCCTCGACGATGCCGTTCACCGGCTCGGCCAGCGCGTCACGCACCTCGTCGCTGCTCACCGTCAGCGTGCGCGGCACGCCCGCCACGAGATCGCGTCCCTTGATCTCCATGGTCATCACTTCGTCGGTCGGGTACGCCGTGCCGATGCCCATCTTGATGGCCTCGGCCGTGCGCTCGCCGATGAGCAGGTTGTACTTGCGCTTGACGTACTGGATGATCGCCTCGTCCAGCTTGTCGCCGCCGATGCGCACGCTCTTGGCGAACACGATGCCGGCCAGGCTGATGACGGCCACGTCCGAGGTGCCGCCGCCGATGTCGACGATCATGTTCCCGCTGGGCTCCGTCACCGGCAGCCCCGCGCCAATCGCCGCGGCCATGGGCTGTTCGATGAGGTACACCTCGCGGGCGCCCGCGTTGGCCGCCGCCTCGCGCACCGCGCGCCGCTCCACCTCGGTGATGCCCGAGGGGATGCCGATGATGATGCGCGGGTTGACGAGCGTGCGGCGGTTGTGCGCGCTCTGGATGAAGTAGCGCAGCATCGCCGCGGTAATTTCGAAGTCCGCGATGACTCCGTCCTTCATCGGACGGATGGCCACGATGTTGCCCGGGGTCCTCCCGAGCATCTCCTTGGCCTCCTTGCCCACCGCGAGCACCTTCTTGCCGCCACGAGCGTCCTGCTGGACGGCCACCACGGAGGGTTCGTTCGAGACGATGCCCTGTCCGCGGATGTAGATGAGCGTGTTCGCCGTGCCCAGGTCGATTGCCAGGTCACGCGAGAAGAGGGTGTGGAGCCAGTCGAACATACGGGGGCGGAAACTTTCGGGAGTCCTGCGGAATTTCCCCAGGTGAACCAAACACCGCGAATCGTGAAGGTACTACTACGTGGCGAGCGGTGCGGGAAGAAAACCCACCTCTAGAAAAGACCGTGGGCTGGAAGGCAATCAGCCAGGGAAGAGCTTTTCAGCCTACCGGCGAGGGGAGGGCGTCCGCTCCCAGGGGGAGCTCCTGCTGCGCCTCCTCCTGCTTCTCGGCCGCCAGGGCCCCCTGGAACGTCGCCCCGGTAGCCCCCGCCTCCAACTCCACGGGGCCGGCATGGGGGGGCGGCAGCACCTGGCCGTCCCGGACGGCGTGGCGGAACTCGGGCGTCTGGCGCAGGGCCTCGCTGGTGACGCTCAGGAGCGCCTCGCGGGCCGGCTCGAACAGCAGCGCCGCCCCGTACCAGAAGGGGAAGTAATCCAGGCGGACGAGCCCCTTCACGCTCCACCCCCGCTGACTGTAGTCCCATGGACAGCGGCCGAGCGCCCGGCGCAGCAGCCAGCCGGTGGTGTACTCGGCCCCGAAGATGACGGCCGTGTAGGCAAGCGCTCGCACGGCCCGGGGCAGGAAGCGCAGCCGGTCATGCAGGAACTCCAGCCCCAGGGCCGTGGCCCCGTAGATGGGGTGCATCCACAGGTACGTCTTGGCCGTCCCGTGGGAGTCCTTCTGGAAGATCGCCGCGCTCGTCCCGGTGAAGCACACCTCGAGCACCCAGCCCGCACACCCGTAGAGAAGGAATCTCGCTAGCACACTCGGACATTAGGAATCGTCCGAGGGCCGGGCATGCCTACCCACCGGTCCAATGGCACGGTGTTCCCGGCTGCTCGATCCGGCGCCCCGGCCGGCAGCTTGCGCTGTCCGCCAGCCCACAGCCCTTCCCGCACTGTCCTGGGGTGAACAGCGCCTAGCGCTTCACGGCGTACTTGGCGATGACGTAGAGGGCGCGCACGCCGTCCTTCCAGCCGATCTTCTTGCCCTCCTCGTAGGTGCGCCCGTGGTAGCTGATGGGCACCTCGTAGACGCGCCAGTTGCCGCGGGAAATCTTGGCGGTGATCTCCGGCTCGAAGCCGAACCGGTCCTCGTCCACGGTGACCGAGCGCAGCACCTCGGAGCGGAAGGCCTTGTAGCAGGTCTCCATGTCCGTGAGGTTCAGCCCGCTGGTCATGTTGGAGAGCGTGGTGAGGACGTTGTTCATCACCGTGTGCCAGAAGTAGAGCACCCGCCGCGGCGTGCCCGTGAAGCGGCTGCCGTAGACGACGTCCGCCTCGCCATCCAGGATGGGCTGGATGACGCGGGGGATGTCCCTCGGGTCGTACTCCAGGTCCGCGTCCTGGACGATGATGATGTCCCCGGTGGCCTCCTGGAAGCCGCGCCGCAGCGCCGCGCCCTTGCCCTGGTTGCGCGGCTGGAAGAGCACGCGCACCTCGTTGCGGTTGCGCGGGGTGCCGCCCAGCACCTCCAGACCCTTCTCCGACAGCTCCTGGAGGAACTCGCGGCTGCCGTCCCGCGAGCAGTCATCGACGATGACCAGCTCCTTGGGGAAGTCCACGGCGATGCAACGGCGCAGCAGCTCCGCCAGCGTGGAGCTCTCGTTGTAGACGGGGATGACGAGCGAGACGAGCATTGCGGGCCGGCCTCTATCCGATTTCAGCCCCTGGGGCGACTTTTCCCGGAACGTCGCTCGCGCCCCCCTCGGGCCCGGGGGAGGGGGAGACCTGCGCGTGGTAGGGTTGCGGGCCGTGAACCGCTCCCCCCTGCTGCTGACGCTCCTTTCGCTGGGGATCGCCACGTCCGTCGTGCTGATCGCCAGCTGTCTGCCGGAGCCCCATGAGCTGGTGGGCCGCCCGTGTGACGCGGAGCACGGGTGCGAGGACGCGGAGCTGACGTGCTGCCGCGGCACGTGCCAGCTCGCCTCCGAGGTGCCGGTGTGCGAGGGGCCCGGGGGAACGGATGGCGGGATGGACGGAGGCTCCGTCGACGGAGGCTCCACGGATGGAGGCGGCGGCGACGGGGGCACCCTGCCCGACGCGGGCCCCGGGGATGGGGGCGCGGGGGATGGAGGCACCGGCATGGTGGATGGCGGGAGCCCCCTGGATGCGGGCTGTCCTCCCAACCTCCTGCCTGCGGGGGGCTTCGAGCAGGCCGTGGAGGTGAACGACTACGCGGAGACCGGCGCCGGGCGCCTCTCCCGGAGCTCCGCCCGGGTGCGCACGGGGACGGGCGCGCTGCAGGTGCAGAGGGACACCAGCCAGTCGGATGACTTCTTCGGGGCCCAGCTGAGCGAGAACCTGCTCGCGTCGAAGGTCCGCGTGGGCCCCACCTACTGCGTGGCCGCCTGGATGAACCGGGGGAGCGTGGCCGGAGAGCTGCGGCTCTACCCGCGGCGCTTCAGCTCGAGCGGCTACGACTCGAGCCTCGACACCCGGGGAGACAAGCAGACCCTCACGGATGATGCCTGGCACCTGTTCCTCTACGGCATCTCCCTGAACGCCACCTACAACTACTCCATCAACTTCCGCACCTCGGCGGACACCGCCGATGGCACCGCCTACTACGTGGATGATGTGCGGGTGTGGGAGTCGCTCGATGGGGGCTGCGAGTCCCGGTGCGCGCCCTGACCGGGTGCGGAAACACAAAGGGGGCTCCCACTCGCGAGCGGGAACCCCCTTCGGCCGTCACACCCGACTCCCCCCTCACTGGCAGGCGGGCAGGGCAAGCTGCGTTTCTGCTGGACTGCCAGGTCGGCGCTCCGGTCCTCGGCGAAGGCCGCCCTCATCTGCACGGACTCCACTACAAGCCTCGGGCCAACGGTAAGTGGCTGAAAACACAAGGCGCTCATGTGCTCTTGAAGCGGCCTTGGAGTATGCGCGCGCGCGCCACATGTCCTCGGAGTGGGACAGGCGCGCGAGGGGGGAAACCCGAGGGGGGGTAAAAGGGACTCGGTATGCGTGCGCGATATAGACTCGAGGCCCCTTCGTTGGACTGAGGACAGGATGCTGTCGCTGCTGTCTGTCGCCACATGGCTCGTTGCCGCCAACCCTCAGCTCGATGAGGGGCGTGCCCTCTACCAGTCCCTGCGCTACGAGCGTGCCGCCGAGAAGCTGCGGCTGGCCACCCAGGCGCCCGGGGCGACTCCCGAGGAGCGCATCGCCAGCTATGACTTGCTGGCGCGCTCGCTGGCCGCCCTGGGCCGCATGGATGAGGTGAAGTCCACCTACCGGGACCTGCTGCGCCTGGAGCCGCACGCCCCCGTCCCGCTCGACGCGGCGCCGAAGATTCGCGAGGCCTTCATGCAGGCCAAGGAGGGGCTCTACCGGCGCGACTACGTGGAGCTGGAGCAGCAGCAGGCGCCCCCCGGCAGGGTGGCGGTGCGTGTCATCGATCCCTGGGGGCTGGTGAAGGGGATGCGGATGCAGGTGCGAGGCCCCGGAGGCTTCACGCCGCTACCCCTCACGCGCGATGCCCACGGCGCCATCGGCGAACTGCCTCCGGCGGATGACGATGGCACCGTCACCCTCTATGTGGAGGCGCAGGACGAGAAGGGGCAGGGGGTGGCCTGGCTGGGCTCGCCCGAGCGGCCGCTGGCGTTCCGTGGGGTGCCTCGGGCCGGACTGCCGTCGGCGCGCTCCGAGGTGGCCTCGGCGGCGGAGCCACAGGACTCGGGTGGCAAGGGCATCTCCTGGGGAGGCTGGGCGCTGGCGGGCGCCTCGGTGGCGGCGGCGGGCATCGGCACCGTGCTGGCCATTCAGTCCTCCAACGACTCGCGCGCGGCGGACCAGGCCCCATGGGCGTCGGAGACCCGGGCGTTGGATGAGCGGGCCCGGAGCAAGGCCCGCCAGTCCCAACTCTTCTTCGGAGGCGCGCTGGTGGGCGGTGCGGGCGCGGTCGTCCTCCTCACGGCTTTCTGATGGACGCTTCGACGGGCATCCCCCTGGGTCGCTACATGCTGGGCGAGAAGCTCGCCAGCGGAGGCATGGGGGAGGTCTTCGTGGCGGTGCAGCGGGGCCTGGAGGGCTTCGAGAAGCCGCTGGCCATCAAGCTGCTGCTGCCCCACCTCGTCGAAGAGTCGCACGTGGTGAAGATGTTCCTGGACGAGGCGCGCCTGTGCGCGCGGATGAGCCACCCCAACATCGTCCAGATCCTCGACCTGGGCCGGGAGGAGGAGCGCTACTTCCTGGCGATGGAGCTGGTGCGCGGCGTCTCGCTCATCAAGCTGGTGCGGGTGCTCGTCGCCCAGCAGCGGACGCTGAGCGCGCCGCTCATCCTCCACGTGGCGCGCGCGCTGCTGGACGCGCTGCACTACGCGCACACCCTCACCGGGCCGGACGGCAAGCCGCTGGGGCTCATCCACCGGGACGTGACGCCGCACAACATCCTGGTGTCCATCAACGGCGAGGTGAAGCTGACGGACTTCGGCATCGCCAAGGTGCAGGCGGCGGTGGGGCAGACGCGGCCGGGCGTGGTGCGCGGGAAGATGGACTACCTGGCGCCGGAGCAGCTGCGCTTCGAGCGGCTGGACTCGCGGGTGGATCAGTTCGCCGCGGGGCTCACCCTCTTCTTCCTGGCCACCGGGCGCTCCCCCTTCGCGCGCAGCAACACCCAGGAGTCGCTGAAGGCTATCCAGCACGATCCGCTCCCGATGCTGGAGACGCTGCGGCCGGATCTGCCGCGCGGGCTGGTGGAGGCCATCAAGCGGGCCACCGAGAAGGACCCCAGCCGTCGCTTCGCCAGCATGCTCGCCTTCCGTGAGGCGCTGCCCCCGCCCTCGGCCGCCGAGCGCCCCGAGCTGCTGGGCGCCCTGGTGCGGGAGGTGTGTCCCACGGTGGTGGGCACGCTCGACCGGGCCTCGCGCACCCTGGCGGCGCTCAATGCCGCCTCGGGAGGCATCGTCGCTTCGCCTCGGCCCGGGACGCTGAGCATGTCCCAGGACGCCGGGGCGTTGCAGGCGGGCACGTTGCCCGGACAGCCCGACTCGCACGCGATGACGCTCTCCGAGCCGTCCCTGTCGCCGGTGGGCACCGTCACCGAGACGGTGCTGCCGGAGGGGACGGTCGCCGCGCCGAACATGGCGGAGCTGGAGCCCTCGCGAGGCGACGCGGCGCCCTACGTTCCTCGGCCCGCGGAGGAGCGGGGGGATGGGACCGTCCCCATGGAGCCTCCGCCGCTGAGGCGTCCGCTGCCCTGGGGCGCGATCGCGGGCGTGGCGGTGGGGCTGCTCCTGGTGGCGGGAGGCCTGGTGGGGTGGAAGGTGATGGGCGCCCGAGGGCAGGCCCGCCCGCCGCCGCCGGAACCTCCGGGTGCCGAGACGACGCAGACCTCCGATGGAGGGGTCGGCAAGGAAGAGTCGGGGACGAAGGTCGAGCCCGCCCCGGGCAGCCAATCCAACCCGCCGCCTGGGAATCCGCTCCAGGTGGAGCCGCCGTCGCCGACTCCGACTCCGACCCAGGTGGAGCCGCCGCCGCCGACCCCGGCTCCGACGACTCCTGCTTCCACGGATCCGGCACCGCCCGTGAAAGGGACGGGCCCAGCCAGGCCACGCAAAGTTGGCCTGCTGACCCTGGATGCCGAGCCCTGGGGCGATGTCCGCATCTCTGGGAAGAGCGTCGGACAGACGCCCCTGGCGAAGCTCAGCGTCCCCGCGGGGAACGTGGACATCGAGATACGCAATCCCGAGACCGGTAAGATGGCTCGCAAGCGGGTGAAGGTGCAGCCTGGCAAGGAGACCTTCGTGAAGCTGGAGCTAAAGTGAGCACCGGGGGCGACAAGGAGCAGAAGCCTGGGGGGCCCATGGACTTCGCCACGGGGGAGATCTCCTCCGGCAAGACCGTGGATCTGACGGTCTCCGAGGGCCCCGGCGGCCTGGAGCCCGTGGTGGTCGAGGCCATCGAGGGGCCTGGCCGCGGGGCGCGCGCCACGCTGTCCTCGGGCACCCTGCTGGTGGGGAGCGACTCCGCGTGCGAGCTGCCGCTGGAGGATCCGACGGTGTCCCGCCGTCACGTGGTGCTCGAGCTGCTGGCAGGCGCGGTGCGGGTGAGGGACCTCGGCAGCCGCAACGGCACGCGCTACCTCGGGGCGCGCATCCGCGAGGCGCGGGTCCCCGTCGGTGGCTCGGTGACGGTGGGGAAGACCACGCTGCGCATCAGCCCGGCCAAGGCCTCGCGGCGTGTCCTCAGCGAGCGCGAGGAGCTGCACGGGCTGCTCGGCAAGTCGGTGGCCATGCGTCAGCTCTTCGCGGACCTCGAGCGGCTGGGGCCCCAGAAGGCCCCGGTGCTCATTCGCGGCGAGACGGGCTCGGGCAAGGAGATGGTGGCGCGGGCGCTGCACGCCCTGTCCGGCCCCGAGGAGAGCCGCGGGCCCTTCGTCGTCTTCGACTGCTCGTCCGTCAGCCCCAACCTGCTGGAGAGCGAGCTGTTCGGCCACAACAAGGGCGCCTTCACCGGAGCCGACCGGGACCGCGTGGGCGTCGTCGAGGCGGCCAACGGAGGCACGCTCTTCCTGGATGAGATTGGAGAGCTGCCGCTCGCGCAGCAGCCCAAGCTGCTGCGGCTGCTCGAGACGCAGGAGTTCCGCCGGGTGGGAGATGGGCAGGTGCGCCGCTCGGAGTTCCGGCTGCTGTCGGCCACCCACCGCGACCTGGAGGCCGAGGTCCGCGCGAAGCGCTTCCGGGAGGACCTCTACTTCCGGCTCGCCGTGACGTCCGTCACCATTCCGCCCCTGCGCGAGCGGCCGGAGGACATCCCGCTGCTCGCCGCGCACTTCGCGCGTCAGCTCACCGGGATGGACATCGCCCTGGCGCCGGCGACGCTCGCCGCGCTGCAGTGCGACCCGTGGCGCGGCAACGTGCGCGAGCTGCGCAACGCGGTGCAGCGGGTGGTGGCGCTCGGCAGTCTCGAGGCTCCCGCCCCGGAGCAGAGCGGGGCGCCGCTGGCCTTCAACGAGGCGCGCGACAAGCTGCTCGAGCAGTTCGAGCGCGACTACCTGGGAGCGCTGCTGGCCCGCCACAAGCGGAACATCTCGGCCGCCGCGCGCGAGTCCAAGCTGTCCCGCAGCCAGTTCTACCGGCTGCTCGAGCGCCACAAGCTGGCGCGCGCCGAGGACCGCGACGCGTCCGACGGGGAGTGAGCCGCCCTGCGCGAGGGGCCCCGGCCGTCAGGGCTTGGGGCTCTCGCTGCTCGGGGGCGAGGCGGGCTGCGGAGTCTCCGGGAGTGTGCGGCCGGAGGCCGTCGACGGCTGCTCCATATAAAGGAGGACGGTCGAGCCGCCCGGGTCCAGGAGGTTCGGCCCCGTGTCCGCCCCCTTGTTCGGGCCCGAGCCCTGGATGCCCTCGGGCGGCGTGGCAGCCGCCACCGGCTCTCCGACGGCGAGGAAGCCCGAGGAAGGCAGCTCCTCGAAGTTCTCCGCGGGGACGTCGGCGGCGCAGTCGATGAACCGGTCCAGCACGTAGACCAGGGCCTTCTGCCGCTGCGTCTTCGAGGCATCCAGCGCGGCCCTGGCGCCCTCTCCCGTGAGCGCCGCCACCTTCTGGGCGCGGGCCAGGGTGGCCGGAGGCTCGGAGGAGAGCGTCGTCTGGGTGAGGACCTTGTAGCCCACCACCCAGTGCCGCTCCGCCCGAGCGCGCCGGGTGAGGATCTCCGCCGGATCATCCAGCGTCTTGGGGGCTCCGGCCGTCAGCGCGCCCACCGCGCCCACCACGGCGGAGGCCCGGCGGGTGCTCGTCTTGTTGAGGAAGGCCGCGGCGATGCTCCCCGCGGCACCGGCCGAGGCGCCCAGCAGCACCAGCACGTCCGAGAGGTTCAGGGCATTCTGGGCCCGCTCGCGGTCCCGGTTCAGGCGGTCGACGCAGGTGCGCGCGCTGGACTGGAGCCGCGTGTCGAGCTTCTCCGGGAGGGCGATCTCCGAGGGGCCCACGCTGCGGCACCCGGTGGCGCCCGCGCCCAGGGCCGCGAGGAAGAGGAGGTGGCGGACTCGGCTCATGGCCCCAGTGTCGCAGATACCTCCGCTCTTAGCGCGTCCATCAGCGCCTCCAGGTCCGCGTCCGAGGGGAAGGACGCGGGGAAGCGCGCGAGGTTCTCGGCGGGAGGGGCCCAGGGCAGCACGGGGAGGTCTTGCCCCCGGGTGGCGCTCGCCAGGTAGTCGGCGAGCTGATCCACGAGCTGGTGGCCCTGGCGGCGGAAGCGCTCCGCGTCATAGGCGGCGGCGCGGTCTCGGAAGCTCTGCATGGCGGCGCACCGTAGAACGGGGGGCGCCCGGGGGAACGGATAGGCCGTGAGCCTCGGTCCGCTTCGAGTCATACTGGGGCGGAATGAGACACTTCATCTGGGTGGGCTGTCTCCTCGTGCTGTCGGGCTGTGGGGCGATGGGACGGGCGCACCGCCGCTCCCAGCCGGAAGCCTTCACCTGTCGTGGCCGGCAGCCCCCGCCGCGCACGTCCATCAACCGCGCGGATGCACCGGTGGGACGGCTGGAGCTGAAGCGGCTGGCCTCCGAGCCCGAGCCTTCGGCCACGAGCACCGCCGAGCCGGCTCCTGGAACGGGACGGCTTCCACCGACGCGGTTCCAGCTCGTGGCGGAGGCGGTGCCGCTCGGCTCTCTCGGGGCCGCGCTGGCCAGCGAGCTGGGCATGAGCGTCGTCGTGGCCGCGCCGCTGGTGGACCTGCGCGTCTCGCTGGCGCTGCCGGACACGGACACCGCGCGGCTGCTGGGGCTGCTGCGCGCCCACTATGGCGTGGGGAGCACCTTCACCCAGGGCGTGCTCTCGCTGGAGGAGCGCGAGGAGCTGCTGGAGCGGCTGCTGCTCGTCGAGCCCTCGCCGCTCATCACCCAGCTCGTCCCGGTGGAAGGCCTGCCCGCGGAGCAGATCGCCAGCGCCTGGTGCGAGCAGGCGGCGAGCTCGCGCGGAATGGCATCCGTCATCGGCGAGCACCTGCTCGTGAAGGACTCGGAGGAGCGGGTGCGGCTCGTCTGGCGGATGATCGACGCCCTTCGAGGCAGGAAGCCCCTGCCGGAGGAGCAGTCGGGAGCCGAGGCCCGACCCGAGGAGTCGCCCGGGGTGGATCTGGAGCCGGACCTCGAGGGTGGGTGAGCCGCCTGGCGCTTCACGAGGATTGGCGGCGGTGCGGGCGGGCGCTTATCTCTAGGGTACGGGCGCATCCTGAGCGCGCCCGCCATCTGAAGGAGGGCCGCCATGGCCGACACGAAGATCACCATCACGTACTGCAATTCCTGAGGCTACAAGCCTCGAGCCGTCCGTGCGGCGGTTGCATTGAAGGATGAGCTGGAGCTGGATTCGGAGCTGAAGCCGGGACCGTCCGGGAGCTTCGAAGTCTCGGTGAATGGCAAGACAGTGGTGAAGAAGCAGACGCTCGCATTCCCCACGGAGAAGGAGATCGTGGACGCGGTGTCCCGGGAAATCGGGCGCTGAGCGGGCGTGAGGAGAGCCCCTGGCGTCTCGGGGCTCTTCCTCCCGGGTGGAGCCCTCCGCCATGCACCCGGGCGGCCGAGCGCTCCCGTGGCCGGTGTGAACTCGCCCGGGCCGCGCCGCCGACCCACCTTGGAGGGTGTCGGAGGTGGCGCATGGCATGGTGGGACTCGGCGATGGAGCGCCGCTCCATCCAGGCGGGAATGCGGGTGCGCACGCAGGACGGGAAGCGACTGGGGTGGGTGCTCCTCATCGGCCGGGAGGTGCTGTACGTGCGGCCGTGGCGCTTCTCGCGGCGGGAGTACGCGGTGCCGCTCTCGCGCGTGACGGGGGTGACGGGCAGGGCCGTCACCGTGACGGGGACGCCCGCCGAGCTGTGCCAGCCCGTGGGAGAGAGATTGCTCCACGACATCCCCACGCACATCCACCCGCTGGCCGAGGCAGGCCTGAACCGTCAGGCCCACGCCTGAGCCGGCCCGGCTTTCTTCGGGCCGTGAACGCCGGACGCACCGGAATGCGGCGGGCCGGGCGGATTTGTGGTTCAAAGAGGCCATGTCCCTCGAAGCCTTGTCCCAGAAGGTGTCCGCGGCGTTCGCCGATCGGACGAAGCTGAAGGAAGCGGAGTACGCGGCCGCGGTGCGCGAGACGCTGGCGCGGCTGGACGCCGGCGAGCTGCGCGTGGCCGAGAAGGGCCCCCAGGGCTGGCGCGTCAACGCCTGGGTGAAGGAGGCCATCCTCCTGTTCTTCGCCGTGTCGGAGATGCAGGTGATGGAGGTGGGCCCCTTCGAGTTCCACGACAAGGTGCCGCTGAAGAAGGGCCTGAAGGCGGCCGGCGTGCGCGTGGTGCCTCCGGGCGTGGTGCGCTACGGCG
Organism: Hyalangium gracile; assembly: GCF_020103725.1. Classification (NCBI taxonomy): domain Bacteria; kingdom Pseudomonadati; phylum Myxococcota; class Myxococcia; order Myxococcales; family Archangiaceae; genus Hyalangium; species Hyalangium gracile. Next base: position 67,872 of record NZ_JAHXBG010000017.1, read on the forward strand.
CCTTCGTCGAGCAGGGCGCGGTGGTGATGCCGGGCTACGTGAACATCGGCGCGCGCGTGGGCTCGGGGACCATGGTGGACACGTGGGCCACCGTGGGCAGCTGCGCGCAGGTGGGGCGCAATGTCCACTTGTCCGGTGGTGTAGGCCTGGGTGGAGTGCTCGAGCCGCCCACCGCGTCCCCCGTCATCATCGAGGACGGCGCCTTCATTGGCAGCCGCTGCATCATCGTCGAGGGCGTGGTGGTGGAGGAGGAGGCGGTGCTGGGCGCCAACGTGGTGCTCACCGCGTCCACGCAGATCATCGACGTCACCGGGCCCGAGGAGCGCATCTACAAGGGGCGGGTGCCCGCACGCAGCGTGGTGATTCCAGGAATGCGCGAGAAGCAGTTCCCGGCGGGGAAGTATGGCGTGCCCTGCGCGTTGATCATCGGCCAGCGAACACAGAGCACCGACCAGAAGACGAGTCTCAACGCCGCCCTGCGCGACTTCGCGGTTCCCGTGTAGGGATGGAAATCCACCGGGTAGTCGCATCCGTAGAAGGAGTGGAGCCTGAGGGTCTGTGACGTGAAATGAGCCACCTGGACGACATCCTGCCGGAGCTGCTGCTGGGCACGCTGGACTTGCCTGGCCGGCAGGAGGCCGAGCGTCACCTGGCCGTGTGCGAGCGGTGTCGAGCCGAGGTGGCCCGGCTGTCGCCCGCGATGGACGGGCTGACGGAGCTGGTGGCGTCCGAGGAGCCTCCGCCGGGAGTGCTCGCTCGGGTGGTGGGCGAGATGGAGGGCCCCGGGCGCTTCGCGCGCTTCGCCGAGAAGGTGGCGGCGCTGCTGGATGTGACGCGGGAGCGGGCGCTGGCGCTGCTGGAGTCGCTGAGCAATCCGGAGGCGTGGCTGCCGGGTCCGGGCGAGGGCATCCTGCTGCTGCCGGTGGAGACGGGGCCCGCGAAGCAGGGGATGCTGGCGGCGTTCGTGAAGCTGCCGCCGGGAGTGCGCTTCCCGCGCCACACGCACCACGGGCGCGAGTGGAACCTGGTGCTCGAGGGCGGGTTCCGCGAGGGCTCGGGGCGGGAGACGTGGCCGGGCGAGCTGCTGGAGATGGACGAGGGCAGCGCGCACGACTTCGTGGCGCTGGAGGGCCCCGACTGCATCGCCGCCGCCGTCATCGACGGCGTGACGAGCTTCGACGAGGAGCCCCCCGCGAAGTGAGCGGTGCGTGAGCTGGAGCGCGCCCGCCATTCGACATAAAGAGGGGGCATGGGCAACGGGAGTCCAGCGTCGAGTCCAGGCCAGGGTCCGCGGCCACCCCCACATAACCTTCAGGGCATGGAGCTTCGGGGTCTGATGCAGCCCGAGCAGTCCGAGGAGCTGCTGGAGCTCTACGGGAAGATCGTGGAGAAGGGCCGTGAGGTGATGGCCTGGTACTCCCGCCAGAAGGACAGCATGAAGCTGTGGGGGCGGAGGTTCCGGATCGCGGCGATCCTGCTGGGCTCGGCTGCGAGCATCACGCCCATCATCGTGCAGCTGCTGCCCAACGAGGTGGGCTTCCAGCGGTGGAGCGTGCTGGCCTCGGTGTTCGCGGTGCTGGGTGCCACCTCCGTGGGGCTGGACAACTACAGCGGTTCGTCCTCGGGGTGGATGCGCTACGTGTCCGCCTACCTGGAGCTGAGCGCGCGGCTCGAGGCGCTGCAGTTCGGCTGGGCCCGGCTGGCGCTGTCCTCGCCGGGGCTGTCGAAGGAGCAGCGCCTGGCCGCGCTGTTGGATCTGCTCCAGGGCTTCCTCACCAGCGTCAACGAGGTGGTCAAGCAGGAGACGCAGGAGTGGATGGCCGAGTTCAAGGGCAACCTGGCGCTGCTGGAGCAGCGGATGGAGGCCCAGCGCACGGCCCTGGCGAACACGCCCTCGGGGGCGTACGGGGCGCTCAAGGTGCAGGTGGAGGGCGCCGAGCGGCTCAAGGACGGCCAGTGGAAGGTGACGCTGGAGACGCAGCGGGAGATTGTCGGGAGCGGGAGCAGCGCGGCGGTGGCCACGGGGCTGGGGGCGGGGCTGCTGGGCCTGCGGCTCGAGGCGACGCTGGTGGACGGCAGGCCGCTCCTGACGGAGGAGGTCGTCGCCATCCGGGCCGGAGAGATCACGCTGCACACCTTCAAGGTTCCCTGAGCAGAGCTATTCGGAGGCCCAACGGGCTTCCTTCAAAGGGGAAGCAGCGGGAGGGCCGAGCGTTTATGGTTGGCGCCCTCCATGTCCCAACTCGCCGCACGCCTCGCCCAGTCCACGCTTGCCCTCTGCCGTATCGCCAGCCCCATCGGGCAGGAGGGGCCGCTCGCCGACCATGTCGAGCGCTGGGCCCTGGAGCGGTTTGCTCGCGAGGCGGTGTGCCGGGTGGGGCACTCGCTGGTGGTGGGGCGGCTGGATGATCCGCGGCCCACGGTGGCGCTGGTGGGGCACCTGGACACGGTGCCGGCGCATCCGCACGACGGGCCGGCGCGCATCGAAGGGGAGCGGGTGTTCGGGCTGGGCGCCTCGGACATGAAGGGCGGGCTGGCGGTGATGATGGCGCTGGCGGAGGACCTGCCGCTCGCCGAGCTGCCTGTGAACCTGGCGCTCATCCTCTATGAGCGCGAGGAGGGCCCCTACCTGGAGAGCGGGCTGGGGCCGCTGTTCGAGAAGCGGCCGGAGCTGAACCGGGTGAGCTTCGGCATCGCCATGGAGCCGACGGACGGGGTGGTGCAGGTGGGGTGCGTGGGGACGCTGCACGCGACGCTGAGGTTCACGGGGCGCAGCGCGCACTCGGCGCGGCCGTGGCAGGGGGAGAACGCCATCCACAAGGCGGGGCCGCTGCTGAGCGAGCTGCTGGCGCGCCAGCGAGTGGAGGTGGTGCACTCGGGCTTCGCCTTCTACGAGGTGATGAGCGCGACGCTGGCGAACGGAGGCCGGGCGCGCAACGTGGTGCCGGACACGCTGGAGCTGAACCTCAACTACCGGTTCGCGCCGGGCAAGTCGCTGGAGCAGGCGCAGGAGGACGTGCGGGCGCTGGTGGCGGGCAGGGCGGAGGTGACGTTCACGGACCTGTCGCCGAGCGGGCGGGTGTGCGCGGACAACGCGCTGTATCAGAAGCTCCTGGCGGTGACGGGGCTGCCGGCGGCCTCGAAGCAGGCGTGGACGGACGTGGCGCGCTTCGGCGAGTGGGGCGTGGACGCGGTGAACTACGGGCCGGGAGAGACGGCCCAGGCGCACCAGGCCAACGAGAGCGCGCCCATTCCGGGGCTGGCGGTGGCGTACCAGAAGCTCGCCGCGTTCCTGGGGGGCGCGGGGTAGGGCGCGGTCACTTCTTCTTCTCGGGAGGCTTGGGGATGGCGGCGAGGGCCTCGGCCTTGACCCGGGCCTGCCAGGCGGCGGCGGGAAGGGCCGAGGCCTCTGGCTGCAACGCCGCGGCGAGCACGAGCTCGCGGAGCGGCTGAAGGGTGGCGAGCTCCACCTGGCCATGAGGGCGCGCGGCCTCGTTGAGGCGTTGGAGCGCTTCCTCGCGCCAGCCTGGACGTGGCGTCGTGCCGCTCTCGAGAGACGCGAGGGCCTCCAGCCCCGTCTGGGCCATCAGGAGCAGCGCGTCCGCCAGCGGTCGGGCTTCATGCAGGGCGGGCGAGTTGTCCAGCAGCTGGCGCAGCTCGGGGTGGAACTCTCGCCACTGGTGGAAGGTTCGGGTCAGCCGCTCCGCCCCACGATCGAAGCGCGGCGCATCGCTCAGGAGGTCGTCGACGGAGCTCCACAGCGCCCGGGCCTCCAGGCTCTCTGGCCGGGCTGCGTCCACGAGCCGGGTCAGCGGCATGCCCTGGGTTGCTTCCTGGAACTGCACGGGTCGGTCGTAGAACTTCACGGGCTCCACGAGGTTGGCCAGGGCTCGGAGCGGGCCGATCTCGTTTGAGCCGGCAAGCCGGCGCAGCAGCACCTCTCCGATGCGCTCGTGCATCAGGCCGTGCTCCTCGAGCTGGACGCTGATGCGAGCCATCCGGCGGTACATGTCCTTCACATCCGTCACGTTCCTGGGGGACCACAGGCGCTCGGCGACGGCCGTGAGCCGGGGCCAGAGACGCGAGTCGATCGTCTCGGCGTCCACGAACTCGGACCACATGCACGCCTCGCCGCCGAGGACATGCACGGCATTCTTCTCGGGGATCGCCACTTCGGGCGGCTTGAACTGGAAGCGGTGGTACCAGGAGACCGGGATCCAGCGGTTGGCCTCCTCGGACATCCGCTTGCCGTCGGCGGGCAGCGGGTCCACTGTGTAGTGCAGGCCAGCGGGCAGCATGTGGTCCAGGTAGTAGCCCCAGGAGAGAATCCCCGAGTAGCCCTGCCGTGCGCTCTCGGCGAGCGCCTTGGGGCCGCGCCACGTCTGCACGACAGCATCCCTGGGCAGCGTGGGGTGGAGGATCTCGTCCCAGCCCATCATGCGCTTGCCGTGCTTCTGGAGGAGCTGGGCGACACGGTCATCGAAGTAGGCCTGGAGGGCGTGGGCATCCGCGAGGCGATGCTGGGCCATGAACGACTGGATGGCGGGGTTGAGCCTCCAGTGGTTGCCAGTGTTCTCGTCCCCGCCGATGTGCATCCACGGGTCGGGGAAGAGCTGCGCCATCTCGCCGAGGAACGCGTCGAGGAACGCGTAGACCTGGTCACGGGTGGGATCGAGCGTCGGATCGAAGATGCCCCACTTGCGCTGGATGGAGTAGGGACCCATGACGCTGGCGAGCTCCGGGTGGCTCACGAGCCAGCTGGTGACGTGGCCGGGCATGTCGAACTCGGGGACGACGCGGATGCCTCGGTCGGCGGCGTAGGCGATGAGTTCGCGCACCTGTTCCTGGGTGAAGTAGAGGCCATCCGAGCCCTGCTCGTGGAGCTCGGGGAAGCGGCGGCTCTCGACGCGGAAGCCCTGGTCATCGGTGAGGTGCAGGTGCAGCACGTTGAGCTTCACCGCGGCCATGCCATCGAGGTTGCGCTTGAGCACGTCCATCGGCATCCAGTGCCGGCTCACGTCGATGAGCAATCCTCGCCACGGGAAGCGCGGGCGGTCCGAGATGGTGACGGCGGGCAGGTACCAGCCGTCGCGGTCTCCTTGGAGGAGCTGAAGCATGGTTTCGATGCCACGCAGGGCGCCCACAGTCTGTGTGGCTCGGAGCGTGGCCCGGCTTCCGTCGACCTCGAGCGAGTAGGACTCATCATCTCCCAGCGTGGGGAGTGCGTTTCCCGGGCCCTTCACCTCTAGGACGAGGGTGGCCTTCTGTGGCTCGGCGGGCTCTCGCGAGAGGGTGAGGCTGGTGCGGCCTTCGAGCCGCCGGAGCATGCGCCGAAGAGCCTCCTCCAGTCGGCGGTCCGTGGAGCCCTGGACGTGGATGGAGAACGCCGCCGTGACGGGCAGACGACCGTCTCGGAATTGCAGCGAGGCCGGGACCGGCATGAGCCCATGCGGACGGGGAGCCCTCCGAGCCGCAGGACTGGCGGCGGACGCCCAGGCGCTCAGCAGCAGTACTCCGGCGAACATCCATCCGCGCCACATCGCGTGCGTCATTCCTGCTCCCCGGCAGCCCCAGCGAGAGCCCCAAGTTACAGAAGCTCGTCGCGCTTTGTCGCCCACGACAATCTCCGGGGAGTACCGTCTTCCACGCTGGACTCACCGTCTACCGCTGTGACTCTTGGCCGCCGTGACGGACCTGGGAACTTCCCCTCCACGCTCGGAGCCGTGGGATTTCCCAAGGTGCTGAGGCGTTGGCACGGGCCGTGCTGAACAGCGCGCCGCATGTCGGGCCCTCATGACTTGTTCGTGCGCCACACCTTCGACTCGCCCGAGCGGGCGGCAGCGGAACTGCGCGCCGTGTTGCCGCCGGAGGTGGTGTCTCAGGTGGACTGGAGCAGTCTGCGCCGGGAGTCGGGCAGCGTGGTGGATGCGGAACTGAGGGAGCGCCAGAGCGACCTGCTGTTCTCGGCGAGGATGCACGGGGGACAGCCGCTGCTGTTGTACCTGCTGCTGGAGCACCAGTCGTCGGTGGACAAGTGGATGGCGTTCCGGATGCTGCGGTACGTGGTGCGGCAGCTGGAGCGCTGGCTCCAGCAGAACCCGGACAGCGAGAAATTGCCCGTTGTCCTTCCCGTCGTGATGTACCACGGGCCCGAGGGGCGATGGACGGCGGCGCGGAGGATGGAGGAGTTGTTCCATCTTCCTGACGAGGCGCTGGAACTCTGGCGAGAGCTGGTGCCGCGCTTCGAGTATCGGCTGGACGACCTGACGACCGAGCGAGAGGAAGCCCTGCGGGCGCGAACGGCTACACCGCAAGTAGTGCTGACGTGGTTGCTGCTGCGTTCGGGCCGCTCAGAAGACCTGGCTGCACGGTTGGAGGACTGGCGCTCGGTGTTGGCCGAGGTGCTGCTCTCTCCGGAAGGGCCGGAAGCTATGCGCGCGGCAGTGCACTACGTGCACAAGGTGGGCTCCGAGGGAGCGCTGGCGGCCTTGTGGCGCGTGTTAGATTCAATCGCGAGAGAGAGACGAGCGGAGGACGTAATGGGACCCTACAACGTGGAGTTCCTCGACGAGGCGCACGCCAAGGGAGTGGTGGAAGGGCAGGCTCAAGCGCTCTCCAAGGGGGTACTGCGGATCCTGGCCGCGCGAGGAATCTCCGTGGATGAGAGCACTCGCCAGAGGATCCTGGCGTGCACGGATCCGGTGCTTCTGGACGAGTGGCAGGAAAAGGCCCTCAAGGCCACGAGTCTTGCTGACCTGGAGGGTCTCGAGAGGAACGGGTAGCACCCCTACCGCCAGAACCCCACCGAGAAGCCCACGTTCGAGTAGCGCTTCGCCAGATCGAACGAGGCACTGAAGGCCCAGTCCTCCCAGTAGCGGAACAGGAACACCTCGAAGCCACCCGTCAGATGCGGCCGAGGCACCTGCCCCTCGAACGAAGACGGCTCCACGAAGATCCCCAGCCGCGTGCGCACCCGCCCTGGCCACGTGTCGTGCTCGGCGCCCAGGTGGGGCTGGATGAGCACCGTCTGCCCCACCGGCTCTGGATCGCTGAATGTGGCCACCGAGCGCAGCGCCACCGCGTTCTCCGCGCTCGAGATGAAGTCCACCTGCCCCGACACCAGGAAGTTGCCCGCGGGCGCGTCCGGTGCCTCCTCCTCCGGCACGTTCAGCGCCCCGTCCGCCAGCAACTGCCGCCGCGCCGCCGGTGAGAGGCGGTTGTAGCGATGGGCCCCCTCTCCGAACCGATAGCTCACCCCCAGCGAGAGCGTCGCCGGCGCCACCAGCCCCGCGTAGATGGGCCGCCCGGCCAGCACCGGCTCCTGCTCGTCCTTCCGCTGCCAGTCACCCACCACCTGCGGCCGCACCGAGATGCCCACCCGATAGGGCCGCGCCTGGGGCCGGAACAGCAGATCCAGCGAGAGCCCCGTCCCCCCGTAGCGCCACTCCTCCTTCTTGTACGCCAGCGTCGCCTGCGCCGAGTAGATGCCGAGCGAGACGATGAACTCGTCCTGCCCGAACGCCAGCGCGCCCGCCAGCGCCGACTGCGTGACGGCCACCTGGATGTAGTCCTCCGAGTCGTCCTCCGCCGTGGCCCGGTAGCTCACCGTCCGGTTGCGCAGGAACGTCCCCAGGCCGAAGTACTTGTACTGGAGCAGCAACCCGAAGAGGTACTGGCGGCTCGACGGGGCTTCGTCCGGCGCTCCGTCGTTGTCCAGGTCCCGCCGCAGCCGGCTGGTGAGCGGCACGTCCAACCAGGACAGCGTGACACCCACGTCCCAGTCCTTGTCCAGCTGCGGGCTGCGGTGCGCCAGCGCCGCCAGGTTGCTGGCGAACCCCGCCGTGCCCTCGGCGATGCCCACGTACGCACCGCCCAGCGCCACCATGCGCGTGGAGCCCAGCAGCACTCCCGTGTTCACGTACAGCCGCTCCGAGCGAGGCTCGGCCAGCGGCGCGTCCTGGGCCCACGCCCCCGGGGCCAGGCCGAGCACCACGCCGAGCGACAACAGTGCGAGCGCGCGCATAGGAAGGAGCCGGCTACCGGCCCGCCACCTCCGTGAACAGCCGATCCGCCTCGGCCGCCAGCTTCGTATCCCGCCACGTCAGCCCGCCCGCGTCATGCGTCACCAGCGCCAGCGTCACCTTGCACCAGCGGATGTCGATGTCCGGGTGGTGGTTCGCCGCCTCCGCCGCCTGGGCCACCTTCTCCACGAAGGCGATGCCCTTCAGGAAGGCAGGGGCTTCATAGGTGCGGCGGATCATCCCTCCCTCGTGCTTCCAGTCGGGATGCTCGGCGAGGAAGGTCTGCAGCGCCTCGGAGGTGAGCAGCGTACGGTCGTAGGCCATGGCGCTTTTTACCTCCGAGCGCGACGGATGGAAGCCGGGAACACACCACCCCGTGTCAGGGAGTGGATGGCCGGATGCGCACGCGCTGGCCCGTCCCTCCCGTCGCCGGGGTCCCCCACAGCAGGCCGCTGGAGGCGTTGGGCTCGGGGATCTCCGTGTCCAGCAGTTCCAGGAGGAGGTCCCGGCGGTCCGGAGAATAGACGGGCACGGTCGGGCGGTTGCGCCCGGGCACCACGGGGATGGAGGAGAGGATGACCGGGACGATGGTGTTGCGTGACTCGGGCATCCGGAGCGGGATGCGGAAGTTCGTCCCGAGCGGCAGCGAGGCCTGCTCCACCAGCGAGGTGCCCGTCCACTCCATCCGCCGCACGTCGTTGACCGAGTCCGAGAAGGTGAACTTGCTCGCCGTCCACAGGACGCTCGGCTCGAAGCCCACCACCTCGTTGCCGATCTTCTGGCAGGCCGCGGTCGTGCGGACGAACCGGCCCGCCTGCAGCTGGTAGGCGCAGATCTCCAGGGTGATGAAGCTGCCGTTCGTCACGCTGCCAGCGACGGTGGCCAGCCTGTCCCCCGCGCGCAGCAGGACGCCCCGCAGGTTCGAGGGACCGACCGAGCCGGTGCCGGGCACCCAGTTCGTCAGCCCCGTGGACGTCAGCTGGGTGCCGTCGAAGACGAAGCGCTGCAGCGTGGTGTCGTGCATGAGCACCACCTCGTCGGCGGAGGCCAGCACGAACCGGATGGCGGACGGGCCGTAGTTCAGGGTCGCGGTGCTCTCGAGCGCCGTGCCCGTGTCCACGAAGCGGAGGATCTGCGTCGTGCTGATGGCCCACACCACGTCTCCGGACACGGCCAGCCGGAAGCCGGGGAAGCTCTCCATCAGGACGCCATCCCGCACGAAGGTCGAGTCGCACGCCCACCCGCCGCGCCGGGTCCGCTCCAGCGACTGGCACGGCTGGGACAGGAGCTGCACCGGGGCCTCGGCGGAGCGGTCGCGCGCGGCGTACAAATCAAACTGCTGGATGCCGCCCACCGGATCGAACGCGGCGAAGACATGGTGGCGGCCCTGCTTCTCCGGAGTGAACCGGACGGTGGCGGAGGACGAGGGCGGGGAGCCCAGCGTGGCCTGGCTCGACACGGGCAGGTTGTCCGGTCCGGAGATCTCCGCCGAGAGGGAGAGCGGCGTGGGGGCCTCGATGTCCCCATCGCAGCTGCTCTGGCCCAGCGGGGAGATGCGCAGGCGCACCTCCTCGCCCACCAGCACCACGCTCGTCTGCTGCGGGGGCGCGGACGTGCTGCCGTTGAAGCAGGGACTGGTGGGGCACCCGGACAGCCCGAGCAGCGCCCCGAGCAGGCAGGTGAGTCGAAGGATGTTCATCTCGAGAACTCCGGGGCCGCCCATCCGGCCCTGTGATGGGCGGCGGTCTCCAGCGGGGGGAGATTTCATACCCTCTCGGGCGTCCAGGGAAGCGGGGAGCGCCGGCTCAGGCCCGCTCCACGGCGCGCCTCCACTTGGCCAGGTGCCGCTCACGCACCTCGGGCTTCATCCTCGGCTTGAAGGTGCGCTCGGCCTTCCAGGCCCGGCGGATGGCGTCCGGGCTGCTCCACACGCCCGCTCCCAGGCCACCGAGGAAGGCGGCGCCCAGGCTGGTCGTCTCCAGGTTGCGCGGGCGCACCACCGGCGTGTCCAGCACGTCCGCCTGGTACTGCATCAGCAGGTTGTTGGCCGCCGCGCCGCCGTCCACCTTGAAGGCCGGGATGTCCCGCCCGCTGTCGTGACGCATCGCGTCCGCCAGGTCGCGGATCTGCAGGGCGATGCCCTCCAGCACCGCGCGCGCCAGGTGCGCCACCGTGGTGGAGCGGTCCATGCCCGCGAACAGGCCGCGTGCCTCGGGCCGCCAGTGCGGCGCGCCCAGGCCCGCCAGCGCCGGCACGAAGACGACGTCCCCCGAGTCCTTCACGCTCTGGGCGAGCGCCTCGATGTCCGGCGCCTTCTTGATGACCTTGAGCCCGTCGCGCAGCCACTGCACGGCGGCGCCGGCGATGAAGGAGCTGCCCTCCAGCGCATAGCAAGTCCTATCGCCCAGCCGCCACGCCACCGTCGTCAGCAGCCCCGCGGTGGAGCGCACCGGCGTCTCGCCCGTGTTCATCAGCAGGAAGGCGCCCGTGCCGTAGGTGCACTTGGACTCGCCGGGCTCGAAGCACGCCTGCCCGAAGAGGGCCGCCTGCTGGTCTCCCGCCATGCCCGACACGGGGATGCCGTCCGGCAGGCTCTTCATGCCCTTCGTGGTGCCGTACACCTCCGCCGAGCCCCGAATCTGGGGCAGGCAGGCGGCCGGCACGCCCAGCAGCGAGCGCAGCTCGTCATCCCAGGCCAGCGAGCGCAGGTCCATCAGCAGCGTGCGGCTGGCGTTGGACACGTCCGTCACGTGGGCCTCGCCGCCGGTGAGCTTGTAGACGAGCCAGGTGTCGATGGTGCCGAAGCACACATCCCCCTTCTCCGCCCGGGCGCGCGCGCCCTTGAGGTGCTCGAACATCCACGTCAGCTTGGTGCCGGAGAAGTACGGGTCCAGCACCAGGCCCGTCACCTCGCGCACCCGGGGCTCCACGCCCTTGGCCTTGAGCTGCTGGCAGATGTCCGCGGTGCGCCGGTCCTGCCAGACGATGGCTCGCCCCAGCGGCCGGCCCGTGCCGCGCACCCACAGGCCCGTCGTCTCGCGCTGGTTGGTGATGCCCACCGCGGCGATGTCCTGGCCCTCGAGCCCCGCATCCTTGAGCGCCCGGGCGATGCAGAACTCGCTGGAGGCCCATATCTCATCCAGGTCGTGCTCCACCCAGGAGGGCTTGGGGAAGTGCTGGGTGAACTCGCGGTAGGCGCGGCCGGCCACCTGGAGCCGGGCATCGAGGATGGTGACGTGCGTTCCGGTGGTGCCCTGGTCGATCGCCAGGACGTGCTTCGCCTTCGCCATAAGTCCCTCCCGCCGGCGGGTGGTGCCGGATGGGGGCACCTTACCCGACCCATGGGGGTGGGCAGGGGGCTTCGAGCGGGTTAACCTGTGGACAGTATGCCGTCCGTGCATCAGCTCCGTCCCTTCGCCGAGGCCCCCCTCGAGGCCTTCCGTGCCGCCTCGGGCCCCGTGGCGCTGATCCAGCAGCCACCGGAGCCCGTGTTCCAGCGGGTGGCGCAGCAGCTCGAACTGGCGCGCTCAGCGGCCTCGGAGAGCCAGCCCCGGGTGGCGGAGCGGCTGCTGACCATGCTCCAGGGCTTCCAGCACCTGGAGGTGCACCTGCTCCAGCCCCGCGTGGATGGAGAGGAGTTCACCGTCGGCCGGATGGACACCTGCATGCTCGTGCTGAAGGATCCGTCGGTGTCCAAGCTTCACGCCCGGCTGCGCTGGAGCGAGCCGTCCGGCGCGTACACGGTGCGCGACGCGGGCTCGATGAACGGCACCTTCGTCAACACCGTGCCGATCCGCGCCCGCGAGGAGTTCCAGCTGCGCGACGGGGATGCGCTGTCCTTCGGCGACGTGCAGTTCCTCTACCTGCACACCGACACGCTGCACGCGCACCTGAGGCTCATCCAGGACCCGGTGTGAACCCCGAGCGCCTTGCCCGGAGGACGCGCGCCGCGTCAGGGCGCACTCGGAGTGTGTGCCCCGCGGCTCCTGGGAACCGGAATCCGGCGCTGGCTGATAGAGTGCGCCCGGCTTGAACGAGACCCAGGTCACCCCGTTTGGAAAGTACGAGCTGCTCGAGCGCCTGGGCGCTGGCGGCATGGCCATCGTCTATCGCGCGCGCTACACGGCCGCGCCGGGCATCACCAAGCCGGTGGTCATCAAGCGGGTGCTGAGCCACTACGCCGAGGACACCGCCTTCGTGGAGATGTTCATCCAGGAGGCGCGCATCACGGTGGGGCTCAACCACGGCAACATCGTCCAGGTCTTCGACTTCGGGCAGGTGGACGGCGAGTACTTCCTGGCCATGGAGCTGGTGGACGGCCAGCCGCTGTCGCGGGTGCTCAAGAAGGCCCAGGCGCTGGGGCTGGGGCAGCTGCCGCCGCCGCTGGCGGTGAGCATCACCATCGAGATGTGCAAGGGGCTGCACCACGCCCACACGCGCAAGGACGAGCGCGGGCGACCGCTGGGGCTGGTGCACCGCGACATCTCTCCGGACAACGTCCTCGTCAGCTACGAGGGCGAGGTGAAGATCTCCGACTTCGGCATCGCCAAGGCGCAGCTGGCGGGCCGGCCGGTGACCGAGGCGGGGATGGTGAAGGGCAAGTACCCCTACCTCTCGCCGGAGCAGGCGCGCGGGCAGGATGATCTGGACGCGCGCTCGGACGTGTACGCGGTGGGCGTGGTGCTCTACCTCATGCTCTGCGGCCGGCTGCCGGCGGAGGGGCATGAGCTGTCGGTGTTGCAGCGAGTGATTCAGGGGCAGCTCACCCCGCCGCTCCAGCTCAACCCGGACCTGGACGGCGGGCTGGTGCAGATCCTCCAGGACGCGCTGGCGCACGACCGCGGCGCGCGCATCCCGAGCGCCGAGGCGCTGCACCAGCAGCTCTCCCACTGGCTGGCCACGCGGGCGCCGCTCTTTCCGGTGCACTCGCTGAAGCACCTGATGGGCCTGCTCTACGAGGCCGAGCTCACGGCGATGGACCGGGCGCCCCAGCTGCCAGAGAAGTTCCGGGAGCAGGTGGAGCTGTGGACCAGCTCGCAGAAGCGGGTGGTGCCGCAGGTGGGCAGCCCGGCCCGGACTCCGATGTCTCCGGGCCCGTCCGAGCCGGGGCCGGAGCGCAGGGAGCCACGCAGGAGCCAGTCGGGGCCGCAGCACACCATGGCGGCCCCACCGGCGACGCAGGCACGCCCGTCGCCCGCGCGTGCGGCGTCCGCGACCCGAGCGGCACCTCCGACCCGGGCGGCCCCCGTGACGAGTGCGCAGGCCTCGGAGCCAGAGGCAGGCTATCCCCAGACGGAGGAACTGCCGGCCCAGACGGACAGGCTGCCGGCCCAGACGGAGAAGCTGCCGGCCCAGACGGACAGGATGCAGGCCGTGGAGGGGGAGGACGACGACGACGACGACACCACGGGCCTGGTGCCACCCCCACGCAGGCGCCGGGAGCAGCGCGTGCGCCCGGCGCCGGAGGACGCCACGGAGGCGGCGGATCTCCCCGCCGTCCTGCGGACCCAGCACTTCTGGCTCTGGATCCTCGGCGCGGTGTGCGTGACGGCGCTGATGATCAAGCTGACGATGTCGTTCCTCCTGACCGTTCCGCCGCTGGAGGTCCACTCCCAGCCGCCCGGCGCGCTGGTGCGCGTGGACGGCGTCGTCAAGGGCGTCACGCCGCTGACGGTGCAGGGGGTCGCGAGGAAGGAGCCGCACACGGTGGAGCTGGTCCTGCCCGGCATGAAGGCATGGAGCCAGAGCTTCGACCCCGGCACGCTGGAGGAGAAGCTCCGCGTCACCCTGGAGCCGCAGCCGTCGGCTCCGCCCGCGCAGCCGGCCCAGCCCGCGCAGGCCGCCCAGCAGAAGTCCCCCACGCCGTCTCCCGCGGCGCCGGAGTCCTTCGCCACCCGGTTCGGCACGGAGAAGCTGCCCGCGCGCTTCACGCTGCAGGAGAAGTGGCACTCCTTCAGTGCGACGGCGCGCTCGCTCCGCGAGCCGCTCGAGGCGCGGCGCACGTACTCGGTGTGGCTCTCCGGCTCCTACGTCGGCGAGGCGCCGATCTCGGAGAAGGACTTGCAGCAGGGGCTGACGCCGGACTCGGTGCGCTCCTCGCAGGTGTATGCCTTCCTGGAGGGAGCGTCGCTGGCTCCCGAGGACCAGCTGTTCATGGTGACCGCCAGACCGCGCGTCCTGCCGAGCGCCCGGGCGCTGCACGTGTTCGTCCTGGTGGGGACGAGCTCGGAGCGCAACGTGGACCGGGACCTGACGCTCTTCGTGCGCGACAACACCTCCAAGCAGGTGGTGAAGCGTCGGCTGGAGACGAAGCGGTTCGCGCACCTGCTGGCGCTCGAGAACCGCTACTCGGTGCGGCAGCTGGATCCGGATGCCTCGTACACGCTGGAGATCCTGCCCCACGAGGGCGCTCCGGCGAGCGCCGCGGCGGTGCTCGCGGTGCCTCGGTTCGGAGGGAAGGTCCAGCTGTCGGGGCAGCCGGCGGGAGAGCTCCGCTACGTGCTCGCGTCCGGCCGCTACACGGTCCAGGGGGCCCGGGAGCTGTGGTTCGCGCTGCCTCGCTGGGAGGGAGATGGCAACGCGGAGATGGATGTGTCCCTCGGGGCGGGCGAGGCTTCCGAGCCGGAGCCGGCTGCTCCCGTGGAGAGCGACTAGCGAACCTTCATCCCACTCCACGGATATGGCCACGGCCCGGGACTGGTAGAGTGCGCCCATCTTGAGTGGTGGCACGGTCATTCCTTTCGGGAAGTACGAGCTTCTCGAGCGCCTCGGGACGGGGGGAATGGCCATCGTCTACCGTGCGCGCTACATGGCCGCGCCGGGCGTCACCAAGCCGGTGGTCATCAAGAAGGTGCTGGAGGTCTTCGCCGAGGATCCGTCCTTCGTGGAGCAGTTCATCCAGGAGGCGCGAATCACCGTGGGGCTCAACCACGGCAACATCGTCCAGGTCTTCGACTTCGGGCAGGTGGAAGGCGAGTACTTCCTGGCCATGGAGCTCGTCGAGGGGCACCCGCTGTCCCGGGTGCTCAAGCGGGCGCAGACGCAGGGCATGGCGCAGCTGCCGGCGCCGCTGGCGGTGCACATCGCCATCGAGCTGTGCAAGGGGCTGCACCACGCGCACACGCGCACCGACGAGCGGGGCCGGCCGCTGGGGCTGGTGCACCGGGACGTCTCTCCGGACAACGTCCTCATCAGCTACGAGGGCGAGGTGAAGATCTCCGACTTCGGAGTCGCCAAGGTGCAGATGGCCGGGCGGCCGGAGACGGAGGCGGGGATGGTGAAGGGCAAGTACCTCTACTTCTCCCCGGAGCAGGCGCTGGGCGAGGCGCTGGATGCGCGCTCGGACGTGTACGCGGTGGGGGTGCTGCTCTACCGGATGCTCTGCGGGCGGCTGCCGACCGAGGGCTCCGAGATGGAGGTGATGCGGCGCATCGTCCATGACGAGCTCATTCCTCCGCTCCAGCTCAACCCGCACCTGGATGCGGGGCTGGTGGAGATCCTCGGCGACGCGATGGCGAGGAAGCGGGAGGACCGCATCGCGAGCGCGGAGGCGCTGCACCACCAGCTCTCCCACTGGCTGGCGAGGCGGGCTCCGCTGTTCCCGGTCCACATCCTGAAGCACATGATGGGGATGCTCTACGAGCGCGAGCTGACCGAGCTGGGCCGGCCGCCCCAGGTCCCGCCGAAGTTCCGGGAGCAGCTGACGCAGTGGAACGCCTCGCACCGCTTGCGCGAGGTGGCCGAGGACAGCCCGGCTCCGGCCGCGGCTTCGCGCACGAAGGAAGAGGAGCTGCCGCTCAACACGGATCCTTCCGTCCCCGTGATGATGGAGGCGGTGTCGGGCGTGTCCACCGCGGTGGACGAGAAGCCCGTGAAGTCTCGCGGGAAGAGAGCGCTGCTCTGGCTCGTGAGCCTCGCCGCCGTGGCGCTGGTGGGGCTGGCAGTGGCCTCGTCGTTGCGCCTGCGCCCGCCGCCGCTGGACGTGCACAGCGAGCCGCCCGGGGCCCAGGTCATCGTGGATGGCATCTCCCGGGGCGTGACGCCGCTGAGGCTGGAGGGCATCGCCCGCGACGCGCCGCACGCGATGGAGCTGAGCCTGAAGGGCATGCGGATCTGGACGCGTCAGTTCGAGCCCGGGTCGCTGGCCGAGCAGCTCGACGTCACCCTGGAGCCCGTGCCCGCGCCGCCCCCGCCGCCCGTACAGGAGGTGGTGCAGCCAGAGCCGCCCGCGGAGGAGGACTTCGCCGCCCGACTGGGCACGGACGAGCTGCCCGCGCGCTTCACGCTGGAGGAGAAGTGGCACTCCTTCAGCGCGACGGCGCGCTCGCTCCGGCAGTCGCTCAACCCGGAGCGGAGCTACACGGTGTGGACCGCGGGCTCCTATACGGGCGATGCGCCGATCTCCGAGCAGGACATGCGAAAGGGGATGACGCCGGCCTCCTCGCGCTCGGGCCAGGTGTACGTGTTCCTGGAGGGGGAGGAGGTGCCCGCCGGGGAGCGGCTGTTCATGGCCTCCGCGAAGCCGCGCACGGTGACGAAGGCTCGGGCGCTGCACGCCTTCACGCTGGTGGGCAGCAATGTCGAGCGCAACCTGAGCCGGAACCTGATCCTCCTGGTGCGGGAGAACGCCTCGAAGGAGACGCTGCGCCTGAAGCTGGATGCGAAGCGCTACGCGCACCAGGTGGCGCTGGAGAACCGCTACTCGGTGCGGCAGCTGGAGCCCGAGTTCTCCTACGTCCTGGACATCCAGCCTCACGAGGACGCTCCCGCGAGCCCCGTGGCGGTCCTGGTGGTGCCCAAGCCTCCGGGGCGGGTGCAGGTGTCGGGGCAGAGCCCGGGAGAGGTCCGGTATGCGCTGCCTCCGGGGCGCTACACCGTGCAGGGCGCCCGGGAGCTCTGGTTCGCGCTCCCCCGCTCCGAGGGTGGCGGAGAGACGGAGATGGACGTCTCCGTCGACAGGAACATTCCTCCGGAGCCGTAGGGACGCGGTGCCCCGCGTTCAGCGGGATGGCTCCGGGACATCGCCGTAGCCGGTCAGCTCCACGTAGCCGCGCCCCGTGAGGGGCTGGCCCGCGCGCGTGCCCTGGATGCGCACCGCTCCTTCCCAGTAGCGCACGGTGACCGGCAGCTCCTGGTCCGCCAGCGCCGGAGTGACTTCGAGCACGAGCTGCCGCGACGGGATGGAGAGCCGCCAGCGCGCCGGGTAGGTGGCTCCGCTGCGAGGGCTGCGCCACGTGTCCAGCACCTCGATGCGCACCTCGTCGCGCGGCAGCCGCACCGCCTCGCCCCGCGCGGAGATGTCCACGCCCGCGCTGAACGGATCCACGGAGCCATCCTGGAGGCGGAGCTGGTAGTGCATGAACTCGCTGCCATCCGAGAGCTGGAACGCGAACCAGTCCCAGCCCACCTGGCCAGCGCCGAGCGACTTCGTGCTCCACTCGCGGTCCATCCAGCTCGCGCCCGTCACCTCGTGGGAACGCCCGTCCACCGTCACCGTGCCGCGCGTGGGCATCCGCGTGAGCGAGTAGTAATAGGAGGCGCTCCCCTCACCCGCCGACTTCTGGCTCAGGCCCCGGTCGCCCTGGAGCACCGGTGGCTTGCCCTCCTCCAGCGTCAGGGACAGCGCCACGCCGCCCGCCTCCGCCGACATCCGCATGGGGAACACGCCGGCCTCCGCGCCCTCCACCTTCCAGTTCTCCAGCCAGACCTGGAAGGGCGGGATGCGTGCACCGGCGAGCCCCACGGCCTCCCGGCTGAAGCGCTCGAAGGCATGGAAGCGCCCGGTGGCGATGTCCGACACCGTGAGGTGCCCCATGTACACGTGCCGCGAGCCCCACTCGGACTCGCGCTTCGCCTCCTGGGGCGCCAGCGCCTTGCGGAACAGCGTGAGCTGGTAGCCGAAGGCGCGCCCATCCGCCGTCTCCAGGTTTCCCGTCCAGTACCACCACTCGGTGCGGAACTCGGGATGCGGGCCATGGTCCTCGGGAAAGCGGAACTCGCGGACGCCCACGGCGCGCGCGTAGCCCTCGGTGCTCTCCGTGCCTCCGAGCGCCTCCGCCACCGTGAGCCGGGCCTGTCCGGTGGGAAGCGCCGGCTCGCGGGTGACGAGCCAGACTCCGACGCTCAGCCCCGCCAGCGCCAGCACCACTCCGAGAGCCAGTCCCTTGCCGCCGCCCATGTCCTCACTCCTCCCGCAGCGCGAGCGCGGGGTTGGCGCGCGCCATCCGCCACGCGGGGTACAGGCCGGCGAGCGCGGCGGCCACCAGCGCCAGCAGCAGGGCCTGCCCCAGGATGCCGGGAGTGAGCGCCAGCTGCAGCGTCCACCCGAAGGAGCGCTGGTTGATGACGTAGACGAGGATGGCGGCGAGCGCCACGCCCAGGGGCACGGCGAACAGCCCCGCGAGCAGCCCCAGCAGCCCCGTCTGCAGCGAGACGAGCCCCCAGAGCTGGCCGGGCGTCAGCCCCGTGGCTCGCAGCACGGCGAACTCCCGCGCCCGCTCCAATTGCAGCGCCATCAGCGCGCTCAGCACGCCGATGAACGCCACACCGATCGCGAGCAGCCGCAGCACCTGGGTGATGGTGAAGGTCCGATCGAACACCTCCATCGAGCCCTCGCGCAGCGCGCGGTTGGGGCGGACGATCAGGGTCTGCGCGTCTCCGGTCCGCTCGAGCACGCGCGCCACCAGCGCGTCCACGTCCTGGCCCGGCGCGGCGTAGAGGGCCAGTCCGCTCACAGCCCGGTCGTCGAAGTGCCGCTCATAGGTGGTGCGGGGCAGGAGCACGGTGCCGGTGTCCGAGCCATAGTCGAAGTAGACGCCCACCACGCGGAAGTCCTGGGGCCCCCGGTCCGTGGGCAGCCGCACCGTGTCTCCCCGGTGGATGTTCCGGTGGTAGCTGAAGGGCTCGGAGACGATCAGCGTGTCGGGCGCCTCCAGCTCGCGCCACACGGTGTCAGGGGCTCCCTCCTTGAAGCGGTAGGGGCGCTCGGGGCCGCGAGCGAACTCCACCGCGAGCAGGTCCGTGGGGATGCCGTCCACGTTGAGCTGCACCACGCGGATGGTGGAGCCGGCGGCCACCCCGGGGATGTCGCGCAGCTTCTCGACGAGGCCAGGGACGAAGGGAGAGTACCCGCGCCGGGCGATGAGCGAGGGAGGAGAGACGAAGACATCGGCCTGGAGCGAGGCCTCCAGCCAGGTGACCACGGTGCCGCGGAAGCTCGTCACCATGAGCCCCACGCCCACCGTGGTGGCCACCGCGACCATCAGCGCCGCCAGGGCCACGGCGGTGCGGCTGAGGCTCGCCCGGACGCCGCGAGCGGCCATGCGCCCCAGCATCCCGAATGCGGCGCCCAGGGGCCGCGCGGCTCCGAGCGCCAGCCGCTCCGTCGTCCACGGCACCAGCAGCGCCGTGCCGAGCAGGACGGCGAAGAGCCCCGCGTAGGCGGGCAGCAGCGCGTGCGTGGGCAGCGCGAGCAGACCTCCCCCCAGCCCCAGGATGAGCAGCCCCAGCAGCGCGAGCTTCGGCGCACGGTTGCGCGTCAGCTCCTCCGCCGTCGAGCGGCGCATCGTGGTGACGGGGGCCGAGCGTGCCGCCTCCCAGGCGGGCATGAGCGCGGCGACGAGCGTGGCGCCCAGGCCCAGCCCCAGGCCCTTGGCGAGCGTCCAGGGCTCCAGCGACAGCCGCCGCACGCTCACGACGAAGTAGAGGTCATTGAGCGTCTGCGTGACGAGCCCCACCAGCCCTCGCCCCAGCAGCACGCCGAGCAGCAGCCCCGCCGCGGTGCCCACCGCGCCCAGCAGCGCGGCCTCGCCCAGCACCATCGCGAACAGCTCGCCCCGGGTGACGCCGAGCGCGCGCAGCCGCCCCAGCAGCCCGCGCCGCTGCACCACGGAGAACGTCATCGTGTTGTAGATGAGGAACATCCCCACCACGAGCGCCAGCAGGGACAGCGCGGTGAGGTTGGTGCGGAAGGCCCGCGTCATCTGATCGATGGTCCCGCCTCGCGCGCTGGGACGCACCACCTCCACGCCCTTGGGCAGCCACTCCCGGAGCCGCGCCAGCTCCGCCTCGCTCGAGAGCTTCAGGTCGATGCGCGACAGCCGCCCCGTCCGACCGAGCAGCTCCTGCGCGGTGGACACGTCCATGAGCACCAGCCCCTCCAGCGCGCGGGCGGTGCGCTCGTCCGGAGGCGAGAGGAGGGCCACCACCCGCAGCGATCGGCTCAGTCCTCCGACGACGACCTCGAACGCATCGCCCACGCCCACGCCGAGCAGGCGCGCCGTGGTGGCGGGGATGAGCACCGTCCCTGGCTCGGTGAGCAGCGTCTCCACCGAGCCGGTCGTCCCGCCTCGGGTATAGGGACGGAAGGGAGCCTCCGCGAACGGATCCACCCCCAGCACGGTGAGCGGGCGCCGGTCGCCGCGAGTGGCCCGCACGGAGCCCTCCACCACGGGGGCCGCCAGGGGCGCGCCGGGCCGCAGCCGCAGCTCGCGGTACAGCGAGTCCGGAACGCCCGTGGGCCCACCCACGAGCTGATGCGTGGCGCTGCCCGCCACCGTCTCCGTGGACTGCTCGAAGGCGCGCAGGGCGCTGGTGCTCGCCAGGTCGATGGAGACGACGACAGACACCCCCAGCGCGATGCCCAGCAGCGACAGCGCGGTGAGCCAGGGATGCTTGCCCAGGTGACGCCCGCTCGCGCGAGCCAGCAGTCGTCGGCTCACGGGCGCACCTGCCGCTCGTTGAGCCGGCCCGCCTCCATCACGAGGATCCGATCCGCGCGCACGGCCAGGTCCGGGTCGTGGGTCACCACGAGCGCGCACGCGTTGTCTCGGCGGATGAGGCCTTCCAGCAGGTCCAGCACCTGCCGGCCGGTCTGCTCGTCGAGGTTGCCGGTGGGCTCGTCCGCCAGGAGCAGCGGAGGCTTGTGCGCCAGGGCCCGCGCCACCGCCACGCGCTGCTGCTCGCCGCCGGAGAGTCGATCCGGAAAGCTGCGCTCGCGGCCGCCGAGCCCCACCTGATCCAGCAGCTCGCGCACCCGCCCGTCCGCCTCCGCGCCGGTACGCCCCGTCAGCTCCAGGGGCAGCCGGACATTCTCCTCCACCGTGAGCGTGGGCAGCAGGTTGAAGGCCTGGAAGACGAAGCCAATCCGCTCGCGGCGCAGCAGGGTGCGCTCGCGCTCGGTGAGGCTGCTCAGCTCCCGGCCCTCCACGCGCACGGAGCCCCGGGTCGGCAGATCAATCCCGCTGATGAGGTTGAGCAGGGTGGATTTTCCCGAGCCGCTGCGCCCCAGCAGCACCACGAACTCGCCGCGGTGCAGGGCGAGCCGCGTGCCGGAGAGCACCTCGCGCTGGGCCTCGCCCTCCGCGTAGGTCTTGGAGACGTCATGCAACTCGACGAGAGGCGCGGGCGAGGAGGAATTCATGAGGAGCCAGGAGCTGGCTCATACACAGATGCCCGACGCCGAGCCACGTTCCTCGCCCTGGAGCCCTTCCAGGAAGTCACCCACCTCCAGGGCCAGCCGGGGGCCCCCCCGGTCCCGGGGGATGATATGATAGCCCTCCTGGAGGGACAGCAGCCGCACCAGCGGAGCACCCGTGAGCTGGCCTGCGAGCCACTTGCCACCCTCGGGGTCCACCACATGGTCCTGCTCGGCTACCGCCACCAGGGTGGGGCAGCGCACGAGCGGGGCTTCCTG
The DNA here is from genome assembly GCF_020103725.1 of Hyalangium gracile. NCBI lineage: Bacteria > Pseudomonadati > Myxococcota > Myxococcia > Myxococcales > Archangiaceae > Hyalangium > Hyalangium gracile. Next base: position 89,586 of record NZ_JAHXBG010000017.1, read on the forward strand.
GAGCGCCGCCTCCTGCACCTCCCACAAGTCCTTGAGACGCGCGCTCGGGAAGGCCGGGAGGATGGGCGCCTCCGCCAGCGCCACCGGATCGCTCAGGTCGGTGGCCGTCTTGCGTACCCAGGGCTTCACCCGCTCCAGCAGGCCCGTGTTCCGCAGGCTCTTGAGCAGCGCCATCGTGGGCCCCTTGAAGCGCGCGGCCGGGGCGATGAGCACCAGCCCTCCGACACGCTCCGGGCTCCGGGCCGCCAGCCGCAGCCCGAGCATCGCCCCCATGGACAGTCCGGCAACGAACACCTGGCGGAAGCCGCGCAGCGAGTACAGGGCCTCCCACGCCGCCTCCTGCCAGTGGTTGTGGTTGGCCTCGAGCATGGCCTCCGGGGTGGTGCCGTGGCCGGGCAGTCGCGGGGCCTTCACGTACAGGCCTCGGGCCGCCAGCGCCTCTCCGAGCGGCCTCACCTCCCACGGGCTGCCGGTGAAACCGTGCAGCAGCAGACAGGCGTCCTCGCCATGTCCCAGCTCGAAGGGTGCGGTCTTCCAGGTGTCCATACCGAGGGCGTGCGCGTTCACGAAGGAACGCTAGTCACGATACTGCCGGAGCGATATTCCCACTGCCTCATGTCCGACACTCCCAAGCCTCCCGCGCCCTCGCTTCAGATTCAACTCGACGAAGATGTGGCCCAGGGCCGCTATGCCAACATGGCCATGGTGGACCACAGCAGCACCGAGTTCACCCTGGACTTCATCTACGTCTTTCCGCAGCAGCCTCGGGCCAAGGTGTTCTCCCGCGTCATCACCAACCCCCAGCACATGAAGCGGCTGGTCCAGGCGATGCAGGAGAACATCGCTCGCTACGAGGCGAAGTACGGCATCATCCTCCTTCGAGAGGAGGATCGCAGGCATTGAGGTCCGCCATGACCGCCACTTTGTCCGGCCGCGTCACGCAGGGCTCCTTCTTCGAGGGGCTCTTCGTGCGCGCGCTGGGGGCGGAGGGCGCCTTCGCCGACGCCCTGCGCACGGTGGGGGTGGATGTGCGGCGGCTTCAGCCCAGCTACCCCATCGAGGTCTGGAACGAGGCGCTCGAGGTGGCCTGGAAGCAGCGCTTCGCGCACCTGGAGCGCGAGTCGGCCTACCGCGAGCTGGGCCGACAGCTGGCGTACGGCTTCATCAAGACGCTGGTAGGCAAGGTGGTGGAAGTGAGCCTGCCGCTGCTGGGGCCCGAGCGCTTCGTGCAGCGCCTCCCCAGCCTCAGCCGGCTGGACACCTTCGACTATGAGGTGGAGGTGGAGCGGCTGGCAGAGCGGCGCTACCGCGTCTCCTACCGCCGCGATCCGGACGCCAAGCCGGACTTCATGGCCGGGCTGTTCGAGGTGGGCCTGCGCCGCACGGGCGTCGAGCCGACGGTGACGGTGACGATGCGCGAGCGGGCCGGCTTCGACCTGGAGATGCGCTGGTGAGCGGCCGTCAGCGCTTCTGGCTGGCGAGGTAGATGTCCACCTGCTGCTCCACGTCCTTGGCGAACTCGGGATCCAGGTGCTGGAGGATGGCCCACTCGATGTCCAGGGCGCGGCTGAACATGGGCTTGGCGGGAGAGTAGGGCTCGCCGGGGACGTAGTTGGTGGTGCCCTCGCCGCCGCGCTTGCCGCCGTCGCCGCTGGACATGGCGGGGTGCGCGGCCGTGCGTCCCGGCGTCGCCCACGTCACCTGCTGCGCGCGCACCACGAAGCGGCCATCCGACTGCGTCTGTCCCGCGACGAGCACCTTGGACCAGCGGGCCATGGCGTCGAGGTCCCCGGTGATGCGCCACTGGGTGCGCAGGGAGTGGGCCGAGCCGCCCGGTGCGAGGATATAGCCCTGCTCACGGAGGACCGCCCGCGCCGCGTTCATGACCTGCTCGGGAGGCAGTGCGTAGGCCATCTCTGCGCTCGTCCGCTCCAGCAGCATTCGACGCTCGTCCCGCGTGGTGGCACATCCGGTGCCCAGCAGCAGGACCCCCACTCCCAGCAACAGCCAGCATTTCATGAGACCACCTCTCAACCGCCCCGACTGGTTGAGAGGAACGACGGAGGCGCGAGCACATATCGCCGCCAGCGTCCCTGGGTACGTTTCCGTGAGGTGGGCTACGCTCAGTCCGCTTGCACTCGCGGCCTGAACTCGTCTCACGCTGGAACACGCCGGATGGCCTGCGCCGGCGCGCGCGGCTCCTGGAGCTGGGGCTGCGGGGGCCGTGGCGGAGCGTGCTCGCGGGCTTCGCGGCCACCGCCGAGCTGGGGGACAACCTGGGCGATCTTCGGGGCATCGAGCTGAGCCAGCAGGAGCTTCCCGGGGCGGACCTCCTCCGGGCGCGGCTGGACGGCGCGAACCTGGAGGACGCGGACCTGGCGGGGGCGCGGCTGGAGCTGGCGACGCTCTCGGGCGCCTCGCTGAACTGGGCCACCCTGGACCGCGCGAACCTGCTGGCCTGCGTGGCGCTGGAGGCCCGCTGGGACGATGCCTCGCTGGAGGAGGCGGTGCTCACGGCCTCCAACCTCACGGGCAGCTCCTTCCGGCGGGCGCGGATGAGGGGCGCGCACCTGACGGTGGCCACGCTGAAGCGCGCGGACCTGCGCGTGGCGGATCTCCGGGGCGCGGACGTGCGCTACTGCGACTTCGAGGACGCGTGCATCGCCTGTGTCCGGAGGGATCGGCCCCGCCTCTACCGTACGGAATTGGCGCGGCTGGCGGAGCGGAACGGGTTTCCGACCTTCCGCGACGCGCTGGAGCTGAGCCCGGGGGGCTCCGCGCTCCGGTTCCTCCACTCGCGGGAGCTCTTCCTGCATGTGGAGGCGGCCCTGGAGGCGAGCCCCGAGCTCGGCGGGGAGATCATCGCGCTCCTGGAGACACCGGAGCTGTTCAGCCAGCTCCTGGGGGCCCTGGCCCTGGTGCTGGGCGGAGCCAACGCCAGAACCCTCCAGGCGCTGTGGTCGGCCATGGACCGAGACAGGGCTCCTGCCCAGCTCGCGCTGGTCGCGCTGCTGGTGGATCAGGAGTTCGAGCGCAAGGCCGCCTCCCGGCTCTCGGGCCCCCCGCGCCCCCCGCGGCCCCAGGTGCGTGCCAGCCTGGCCTGGGCCCACGAGCGGCTGACGGGCGCCCGCGTCCCCCGGCCCGACGTGACCGAGGAAGAGCTGCGGCACGCCGACTCCGTCAACCGCCGCTGGCTGAAGGGGCTTCGCCGCTTCGTGGAGCCCGATCTGCAGCTGGCGTGGCCCGCGCTCCTCGTCTGAGCTGCCCGTTGCGCGGCCCGCGGGATGTGTCGTCCGCCGGGCGTCCAGGCGGCCCCGGTAGAGGGGAACTGCTCGTAGTGCTGGCCTCGGGGCGCGGCACGGCGCAGACTCCACGAGCCGTGTACCGACTCGTACTCCTCCTCATGCTGTTGATGGCTCGGACTGCCTTGGCCCGCTGTGTGGGGGATGGGGTGCAGGTGTTCCCGCGTCCGGGGGCCACCATCCCCACCAACACCCGGCTGCTGCTGGAAGGCATCGGCTCCGCCCGCACGCTGGTGGCGGAGCTGCCGGGCAAGACGATGCGGCTGCAGACCAGCGGCCACGAGGTCCGCGTGAAGGCGCAGCGCGGGTGGAGCAGCCAGCTGGAGCGCGTCACCGTGGTGCTCAAGCTCGACGGGCAGCTGCTCCCGGACAAGACCTATACGCTGCGCCTGGACGACGTGCTGCCCGGCACGGTGGCGCTGCTCAACGGCACCGGCAAGTCCATGCCCGAGTGGACCTCCGGCAAGGGCCCCGACAAGACCGCTCCCCGCTGGCTCAAGCGCCCCGCCGTCTCCGAGGGCATCGCCCGGCGCAACGAGGAAGGCGTCACCCGCTACGTGCGGCTCACCATGTCCCTGAGGGAGGAGAGCCCCTCCTATATGGTGGTGACGCTGACGCGGAAGCAGCCGGGTGTCGCGGCCCAGCACTATGTGATTCCGGTGGTGAATGGCTCGGCCCTGCTGGGCCACGAGCCCTGCAGCGGGGCCTTCGCCTTCGAGGATGGCAGGAGCTACCGCGCGCGGGTGGAGGTGTTCGACTCGGCGGGCAACCTGGCTCCGCCCGTGCCCCCGCTGGACTTCGAGGCGCCCTCGGCGCCCCCGGGAGGGTAGATGACGTTGGATGTGCAGAAGGTGGAGAGCCTCAAGCAGCGCATGTCGGAGTTCATCCATCAGCTCCAGGATGAGATCTGCGGCGGGCTGGAGCGGCTGGATGGGCAGGGGCGCTTCCGCGAGGACCCCTGGCAGCGGCCGGGCGGTGGCGGTGGGCGCTCGCGCGTGCTCGAGGACGGGGCGGTGCTGGAGAAGGCCGGGGTGAACATCTCCGTGGTGTTCGGCGAGCTGGAGGAGGCCTTCGCCAAGAGACTGCAGGGGCAGGGGCGCCAGTTCTGGGCCGGAGGGCTGTCGCTGGTGCTCCACCCGCGCAACCCGTTCGTGCCCACCGTGCACGCCAACTACCGCTTCATCCACCAGGGCAGCAAGGCGTGGTTCGGCGGCGGCGCGGACCTGACGCCGTACTACCTCTTCGACGAGGACGCGGTGCACTTCCACCGCACGCTGAAGGCCGCGTGCGACAAGCACGACCCGGCCTACTACCCGCGCTTCAAGGCCACCTGCGACAAGTACTTCCATCTGCGCCACCGCGAGGAGAGCCGAGGCGTGGGCGGCATCTTCTTCGAGGACCTGGGCGGCGACCTGGAGCGCGAGTTCGAGTTCGTGAAGGACGCGGGCCGGGCCTTCCTGCCCTCGTACCTGCCCATCGCCGAGCGGCGCAAGGACACGCCGTATGGAGAGGCGCACCGCTTCTGGCAGGAGGTGCGCCGCGGGCGCTACGTGGAGTTCAACCTGGTGTACGACCGGGGCACCATCTTCGGGCTGGAGACGAAGGGGCGCACCGAGTCCATCCTCATGTCGCTGCCGCCCCAGGTGCGCTGGCGCTACGAGTACCACCCGGAGCAGGGCTCCCACGAGGCGAAGCTGGTGGAGGTGCTGCGCAACCCGCGCGACTGGGCCAGCGGAGGCCAGGGAGGGTAGGGGCCCGTGTCGTCTCTCGTCTGTCCGCGCTGCGGTGCCACCCACGAACTCGTCGGCCGCAAGGCCGGAGAGCGCTTCCCGTGCTCGTGCGGCAACGAGCTGGTGACGCCGGAGGTGTCGCCTCGGAGCTGGGGCCGCAAGGGCGCCCTCGTCCTCGCGCTGCTGGCGCTGCCGTGCGTGGCCGGCATCTGGGGCGTGGCCTTCTACATGAAGCGGATGCGGGAGCTGGAGCAGAGCGCGAACACGGCCTTCCGCGCCGAGGCGCGCGCGGGCAGCTCCGTCTCGGACGAGGCCCGCATCAACGTGATTGCCCTGTGCGACGCGGTGCAGATGTATCGCAGCGAGAGCGGCGTCTTCCTGGCGGCGGGGCCCACGCCTCGTGAGGTGCCCAGGGGCGGCCAGCCCATGCCCTTCCCGGCGGACGAGGCCTTCGAGAAGCTCGGCTTCGCGCCCGGGACGGCGGTCCGCCTCCAGTACCAGGTGGTGGTCCGCGAGGACCCCGTCGGCGAGCCCGAGGTCACCTGCTACGCCCGGGGTGATCAGGACGGCGATGGGCAGAATTCCGTTTACAGCGTGACACTCGACGCCAACGGAATGACGACCCCCGTCACGGTGGAGAGAGAGGACGAATAGGGGGGCCCCTCGCAACTTGCCTGCCGGGTGGGCGAGAATGTGAGAGATGGGACACGTAGGTGACATTGGCGGCGGCGGCAGGCGCGGTCGCGGCGATGGCACCCGTGTCGGCAGGGCCCCGACGGCCGAAGGCAACCCGTCCGCGGACGCGGCGGACACCCTGCCCGGACGAGGCTCGGGCAGGACCGGCGAGCGCCCCGCCTATCGGACCGGAGAGCGCCCCGCGATGGGCACCGGCGAGCGCCCCGCCTATCGGACTGGCGAGCGCCCCGCGATGGGCACCGGCGAGCGTCCCGCGCTGCGCACCGGCGAGCGTCCCGCCTATCGGACCGGCGAGCGTCCCGCGCTGAATGATCGGGGCCAGTCGCCCCGGACGGGCAGCCGGCCCGCGCTCCCCGCCGCGACCTTCGCCGATGCGCTCACTGACAGCCAGGCGGGCAGGGTCTCCAGCGGCGCGGAGACCCTGGTGATGCCCAAGGTGGAGCTGCCCCCTGAGTCCGCGAGGATGACGCGGGGCGGCAAGACACGCGAGATGCCAGCCCTGAAGGACGGGAAGGCCTCGACAAACCCGGACTCTTCCCCTGAGACGCCCGAGGGGCGTACCGTCAACGATATGGATACTCCGATCGGTCGCGGAGGCGGCACTCGCATCGTCCGTATGCCCGAGGCACTCGGCGGCAGAGGCCGCGCCGAGGGGGCCGAGGGAGGCCCGCCGTCGCGACCGGGCAAGGGAGCCGACACGCCCGCGCCCACCCCGCGCCGCGACGGCTTCGGCACCGCGCCGACGACGAGCAACCGGCCGGCGCTCGGCACGGGCGAGGTGAAGGGGCCCGTGCTGCCCGTGGAGCAGCTGATCCCGGAGGGGCTGGACGAGCTGGGCGATCTGGAGGCGGTGGCCAAGCGCTTCGCCTCGGACGGGGCCCTGCTGCACCAGCAGATCCGGCCCTCGGATCTGCCGTCCACGGATCGCGCCGTGCGCCTGTGGGCCTTCTTCACGGCCTACGCCGAGGCCGCCGCGGGCAAGGACGGCCAGGGAGACGCCCAGCAGATCTTCGACAAGGCACTCAAGGAGCAGGGCTTCGGCGAGTACCGGGACGCGCGCACCGGGGACGACGGGGCGAAGGCGGCCAGGTGGGTGCTCCAGTCCGGCAGCCCCGAGGAGGCTCGGGAGCGGGCGGATCAGGTCGAGCTCGAGCCCCCACCCGAGGTGCTCCTCTCCGAGGCCGCCCGTTCCCAGGAAGGCGCCAAGGGCACGCAGCCCCAGGAGGCGGCTCGCAGGCCCGACGAGCCCCCGCCGCAGTCCCAGGCCTTGAAGGACAGCGCCTTCTCGCAGGGCCCCGAGCGCGCGCCGCTGGAGCGGATGCCCGGCCAGTCCGAGTTCGTCCGCGTCAACCCGCAGCTGGCCGACATGCCCAAGGCCGTCATCCTGCCGCAGAACCCGGATCAGCTCCGGCGCTCGGACGATGACTCGCCCGTCTCCCGCTTCGACGACCTCATGAAGAAGCTGAACGGGAACATGCGCCTGGGCAGCAACATGCTCTGGAACCTGCTCCACCGCTCTCGCAATGGCCCCGAGGACAGCGCCATTGAAAAAGAGAAGTGGAATCAGCTCGTCTTCGCCGCGATCATCGCCTTCGTGGGCCTGATGATCGTCATCATGATGGTGGTCGCCCTCTAGGCCGCCGGGCAGTGAACCTTCCCTGCTCGCGGACTTCTTGGGATTTCGCGGGCTTGTGTTAGGGTGCCGGCCTCATTGGCCACCGACGATCTCACCCTCGTCAAGCGCGTCCGCAGCGGCGACCAGCGCGCCTTCAAGCTCCTCGTCGAGCGCTACCAGCGCAAGGTGTACGCCGTCGCGCTCGGAATGCTCAAGGACAAGGAGGAGGCGATGGACGTCTCGCAGGAGGCGTTCGTCAAGGTCTACAAGTACCTGGACCACTTCAAGGGTGACGCCTCGTTCTACACGTGGCTCTACCGCATCACCGTCAACATCTGCATCGACATCATCCGCAAGCGCGCCGGCGCGGGCGGAGAGTCCGTGGAGTTCGACGAGACGCTGCCCATGGACGTGTCCGAGGCGAACATCGGCGCGCTGGGCAGCCGGCTGGGCACCAACCCCCAGAAGAGCGCGCTGAGGCGCGAGCTGGCCGAGAAGATCCAGGAGGCGCTGGCCGCCGTCCCCGAGAAGCACCGCGCCATCCTCCTGCTCCGGGAGATGGAGGGCATGTCCTACGAGGACCTGTCTCGCACCCTGGACATTCCCAAGGGCACGGTGATGAGCCGGCTGTTCCACGCCCGGGCCAAGGTCCAGAAAATCCTCAGTCAGTACCTGGAGTTGGACGAGGCCAAGAGCGGGGTGGGCAGTGAGTAGCCGAGCTTGGAATATCGGGGGGAAACTCCCGTCACACAGGAGCAGTCGCCAACTACCAGGGTGAAGCCATGGCCGGAAATCCTGCGTGCGAGCGGTTCGTCCCGCTCCTGTCTCCCTACATCGATGGGGAGCTGTCTCCCACCGAGCGCGTGAACGTCGAGCGTCATCTCTCCGCGTGCAAGGCGTGCACGGGGCGCACCGCGGACCTGCGAGCCGAGTCCGGGCTGCTGCGGGTGGGCCTGGAGATGGCGGTGGACGAGGTGGACTTCAAGGACTTCGCCCAGAAGGTGATGGCGCGGGTGACGCCGGAGAAGCCGCCCCTCTTGGAGCGGCTCAAGCTCTCGCTCTCGGAGATGTTCCTCTACCAGCGCACCACCATGCTCTCCTCGCTGGCCACGGCGGCCGTGGCGCTGCTGGTGGCCGTGCCGCTGCTGATGCGCAACAAGGCCCCGGTGGGCTACGCCGCCGAGCACATGACGGTGCAGGCCGTGCGCGCCTACGACACGGCCAAGGTGGCCCCGGTGGTGATGGAGGCCGACAACGGCAGCTCCATCATCTGGCTGGTGGACGAGGACACGCACCGCGACAAGGCCGCGCCCGTCAATGGCGGTGACGAGTCCGCCAGCGACGAGCTGGAGCTGGACGAGAACCCGCTGAACCCCAAGCCGTTGCCGGCCGGTAAGGACACCCAGGCTCCCAAGGGAGGCTCCCTGTGAGGATGCAGCGACACTCGAGCGCGGTGCTGGCGCTGCTCGCGCTGGGGGTGATGTTCTCGCCCCTGGCCGCGCAGGCGCAGGAGCAGAAGGTGAAGATCCAGGTGCAGGTGGTGCTCGCCTCCAACAAGGGCGACACCGTGGATCCGCCCGAGCTGGCGCAGATGAAGGAGACGTTCCGCAAGCAGAACTTCAGCTTCACCTCCTTCAAGCGGCTGCAGCTGGAGACGCTCGAGCTGAGCGCGCAGAAGGCCTCCGAGGTGCGGCTGCCCAACGGCGTCAACGCCTCGCTGAAGCTGTTGGCCCTCAAGGAGGGCATCGCCACGGTGCGCGTGGACATCCCGCAGCAGTCCGGCGTGGACGTGGAGCTGGGCCGCCAGGGCTCCGTCTACCAGAAGGCCGGCAAGCACGTGGGCGGCGAGCTCATCCTCGTGCTCTCGCCTCCCGCGCAGTGAGCCGGGACGGGCGGCCTCAGAAGCCGCCCATGAAGGCGTAGGGCCGCACCGCCAGGTAGCGCCAGCCCTCGGGGCGGCGCACCACCACGAAGGCCACGTGCATGGGCACGGCGCGCGTCTGGCCGTCGGCCATGCGCACGCCCTCCACCGTCATCCGCGCGTCCGCGAGCACCGTCCCCGGCGCCAGCGTCCGCGTGTGGATGATGGTCATCCGCGTGTGCGTGTCCCGCATGGGGCCGGAGTGCTCGGTGGCCAGCAGCTGCTCCACCGCGGCGCGCCCTCGGGCATGGTGCCCCCGGGTGTTGAGGAGGTCTCCCTCCTCCACCCAGTAGGCCGCCATCCCCGCCGCGTCATGGCGGTTCCACTCGGCGATGAAGCGCTCGACGAAGGCGTCGAGCTCGCGGCGCTCGGGCTCACCCGCCCCGCTGCCCTCCGTCACAGCGTGGCGACCTCGGGCCACGGGGCGGTGGACTTCTCCTCCGCGTCAGCTCCCTGCGGCGCCTTCACGGCCGCGGGGGCAGCCTCGACGGTGGGCGCGGCCAGCACCTGGCTGGACGGCTCGGCGCGCTTCTCGTCCACCTTGTTCTCGCGGCGCTGCGCCAGCTCGTCGCGCAGGCCGTGGAACATGGAGTCGAAGGCGGTGTAGGCCCGGTCCACCAGCGCGATGGCCTCGGCCTGGAGCGCCGGCGACAGCGGGATGCCCACGATCTGCCGCTCGATCTCCGACTCGAACACCTCGTGGGCCTGCTCGATGTGCAGGTGGAAGTCCGAGAAGTACTTCAGCTTCTGCGGGCTCTGCGTCGCCGCGTTGGTGAGCACCGCGGTGCGGCCGAAGAAGACGTGGCCGGTGGACTCCAGCACCAGCACCAGCACGATGCGCAGCCGGTCATCCGTCGCGCGATACACCTCGGTGATGAGCTGGTAGGCCGCGTCGCGCGTGGAGGCGCTCGCCCGCCCGTAGAGCGCGCTGATGGTGAGGGGGCCGCCCGTCAGCTTCGCGATGTCCTCGAGGAACCAGCGCTCGTGGCCCAGGTCCTCGTCCCGGTGGTGACGGGCGATGCGCTTGAGTGCCGGGTCCTGCACCATCTGCTCGTTGAGGCGCAGGATGTCCTGGAAGGTCATCACCCAGAAGGCCAGGCGCGGGGCGAACGAGGCGATCTGTTCGATGGGGCGATCGAGCCGCAGCTCCGCGAAGAAAGGATGCTTGGCAAAATTCGCCTGCTTGGCCTCGATGTGCTCCAGGACAGCCTTCATGACATCCTCCCCTGCTTTTCCCTAGGTGCTTCGTCAGATGTAACGGTTGTCGAGACACCCGAGGAGGCATTCGACCGGAGCTACATGAAAACAGCCTACCAAGTGATGAGATATGTGCACGAGGCATCACCTCGTCTTCGACAACTTCGAGGGTCGTGCTCGATACGGACCCAGAGCGAGTCCTTCGGGCGGTACCGGTCACAGATGGCCTCCACCAGCCCGAGATCCAGATCGCACGGGTAGGGGTTGTCGCACACCATCTTGGCGCTGCGACGGTCGCTCTGCTCGTAGTGGTAGCCCCCGATGGGATCGCTGCCACGATGATTCATGTGGTACGCCACATCGATGGAACGCAGTCCCTTCTCCAGATTATCCACGTCCGGGGGGAAGTGAGCGTTCTCGGGGATCTTCCGGCCGATGGCTCGAACGGTGCTGGGGCCGATCTTCTCGAAGATGAGCCGGAACGCGTTGAGCAGGTTCGTCAGCGGGTACCAGGTGTCCGCCTTCAGGGGGGTGATGCCGTTCTCCGCGAGGATCCGCAGCGCCCGGGACTGCACCACCTCCATCCCGCCCACGATGGAGAGAATGGCCTGGCCCACCACTTCAGCGTTCGGGAACGGATTGGTCATCGTGGACTCGACCCTGGCAGGGCGCGTCTTTGGGTCCATCTATCGGGTACCCCAGCGATCCCCCTGCTTCCATTGAAACGGTTAAAGCCGTCAATTGCAAATAGTCCGCGATGTAAGGAGTTCTGCCGTGAGGCAGGTGACGCGCTGCGGCGACACATGTCTTTGTAACAGTGTGTGCGGCAGTGGACGTTCCCCGAGTCCCGGGGCGGCAGGGGCCAGTCATTCGTTCCGGTCATCCGCCCCATTCTGAAAAAACGACAGGCCCTCGAGGGGTGGGGCTGATCCTCTGGCAGGCATCCTACCTCGTAAAAACAAGGGTTTGTCGCGCGGCATGGCGGTTGCTGAAGGAGTCTACGCGGGGCGGCGGCGGGTCGGGTGGTCGAGTACGGCACAAGCAACCAGCACCTCAGGGAGACGAGACCATGGCGAAGACTCAGCGGCGTGATCAGGTCAATCGGCGTAAGGCGCGGCAGACGAAGGTGGCGCGGGCGACGGAGAAGGTGGTTCGGCCCATGAAGCGGGTGCAGGTGACGCTGGGCGATCTGATCGCGGCGGCCTTCGACACGGTGGGTGGTGAGGTGAAGAAGGTGGCGCGCGTGGTGTCGTCGCCGGCGATGACGCTGGCCACGGGTAAGCACATCGTCGTCGTCGGCTGAGACGCTCCTGCAGGTGGGCTGGCGCCTGGGAGGCTGGCGACCGGGAGTTCATCGTGAGACGCATCCTCGTTCCCGGATCCAACTGCTGGCTGCAGGCCGAGGCCGCACAGGCGGGTGTGTTCGTCGACGCTCGGGACTACTACCGGGCGTTCCATCGGGCAGCGCGCCGAGCCAGGCAGTACATCGCCATCACCGGGTGGCAATTCGACAGTGACGTGGCGCTGCTGCGCGGCGAGGACGCGCGGGAGGCGGGGGGCGAGGTACGGATGCTCCCGCTGCTGCGTGAGCTGTGCGAGCAGAACCCAGAGCTTCAAATCTACATCCTCGCGTGGGACTACAGCCTGCTGCTCGCGCTCGAGCGCGAGTGGATGCAGCAGGTGCTCTTCAGCTGGCACAGCAACCGGATCTTCTTCCGCTTCGACGGGTCGGCGCCGCTGTCCGGAGCCCACCATCAGAAGCTGGTCATCATCGACGGGCAGGTGGCCTTCACCGGCGGCATGGACATCTGCGACTGCCGCTGGGACGACCGGAGCCACCCGGCGCGCTCGTCGATGCGCTGCGACACCGGGAGGGATCCGCACGGCCCCTACCACGACGTGCACTCCGTGGTGACGGGCCCGGTGGTGCAGCCGCTGGTGGAGCTGTTCGAGGCGCGCTGGTTCAACTCCGGAGGCGGCGAGCTGCGGCTGCCCGCGCCCGTGTCGCGCGATGACGTGGAGATTCACTCCACGCTGCCGTTGCCGCCGGGGCCGGTGGCCATCAGCCGCACCTTCGGCAAGACGCTGGTGCCCTGTCAGGAGGCGGTCCGCGAGGTGCGCGGGCTCTACCTGGACGCCATCGACTCGGCCGAGCGCGTCATCTACGTGGAGAACCAGTACTTCTCCTCGCGAGCCATCTTCCAGGCGCTGGTGCGCCGCATGCGGCAGCGGGAGCGGGGCCGGCTGCAGATCGTCTTCATGCTGCCGCGACAGCCCGAGGCGCTGCGCGAGCAGCTGGCCATGGGCGTGGCCCAGGTGCGGCTGCTGCGCGTGCTGCAGCGCGTGGCGAAGCTGACCGGCCACTCGCTGGGCGTGTACTGCGCGGCGTCACGCGACGAGGACGGCGAGGACCGCTACACCTATATCCACTCGAAGCTGCTCGTGGTGGACGACCGCTTCCTCACGCTCGGCTCGGCGAACACCACCAACCGCAGCATGGGGCTGGACTCGGAGCTGAACCTGGCCTGGGAGGCCGAGGACGGACAGGAGGGCGACGCACTGCGCCACGCCATCCGCCGGCTCCGGGTGAGCCTGCTGGCCGAGCACGTCGGGCTCCAGGGCCAGGCCGTCGTGCGCGAGCTGACGCGCGCCGACCGGCTGGTGTCCTTTCTGGACGAGATGGCGCAGAGCGGCAAGCACCGACTGCGCCCGCACCCGATGGAGACGCTGTTCGATCAAAGCCCGCTGCTCAAGTCGCTGGAGCCCGACGAGCTCATCATCGATCCCGAGGAGTCGGTGCTGGACGAGAGCCTCTTCGAGTCGCTGCAGCAGGAGCAGGGCCTGCTCGCCACCAGCTTCCGGTTCTTCACCAGGTGGTTCATCGGCCTGCCCGAGCGGCCTCACCCCGCGAGCCTGCCGGTGGAGCCTCCTTCCGCCGAGCCGTGAGCGTCACATCGGCGCGGAGGTAGGAGCCAGGACGACGCCTGCCTCTCTGCTCACCGGGCGAGCGTCACCCACACATGTTTCAGGCGTCCGTTCCTTCCCGGATCGCAATGGATGGGTAGAGTGGCCGGGAATGAACGCCGCCCCCTTCCTCGTCCTGCTCACCGTTCTTCATCAGGCCACTTCGACCGGAGGGTACTCCGGGGGAGGGTACTCCAGCGTGGAGGAGCTCCCTCAGGGGGACGCCTCGTCGGAGAGCTCCTCCACGTCGTTCCGGCTGGCGCTCGAGGTGGGGCCGCTGAGCCTGCCCTCGGGCACTCCGGGCGGCGGCCAGGACATCTTCGCGCAAGCCATGCCGGTGGCGCGGCTCGTCCACGGAGAGAGCTTCGGCGTGGAGCTGGGCGCCCCGCTGCGCCTGCGCCTGCTGGATGCCGACCCGAAGCAGACCGACCAGGACTACGGCGGATACCTGCGACGCGAGGACTGGGACACGCTGAGCGACCTGGGGCAGATCCTCCGCGAGCTGCGCATCGGTCGCGATGACAACGTCGCCAACCTGCGCGCCGGTCCGCTCCAGGCCTTCACGCTGGGCGAGGGACACCTGGTGGATCGCTATGACAACCGGCTGTCGCCCAACTACCACCCGACGGGCGCGCTGCTCACCGTCAACGTGGGCCCCACGCGCGTCCAGGCCATGGCCAGCGACGTGCTCGCGCCCCGGCTCTTCGCGGGCGAGGTGCGGCTGGACATCGGCCGGCTCGCCTCGCAGCAGGACAAGCACTTCGACCGCTACCACGCGATCGCCTCCGTGGCGCACGACTTCGGGCGCGTGGGGGAGGAGGCCACCGAGGCCATCACCGCCGTGCTCGTGGGCGGCGACGCGGCGCTCTACAAGGGCGAGAACCTCCAGTTCTTCGCCATCGGCGGCGCCGGCACCCGGGTGGATGCGGGCTCGCCGGACATCGGCGGCTTCGGCGGCTTCTCCATTCGCGGCAACACGGGCCGGGTGGACATCAGCGGTCGCGTCGAGGGGCGCTTCGAAGGAGGCAACTTCCGCTTCGGCCTCTTCGGCCCGTCGTACGAGCTGGCCCGCTACTCCGCCACCGGCCTGTCCGAGCCGCCGCTCGCCGAGGAGCGCATGGACAAGAACCTGGCCGGCTACGCCGAGCTGAAGCTGGGCCTGGGCAGCGGCGCTCCGGAGGAAGTGAACGCCTCGGCCAGCGCCGCCGTGGAGCACTTCACCACGGGCCGCACCGACACCGACTTCACCCTGGGCCTCAAGTTCCCCGGCGGCAGGACGCTGGCCACCGCGCGCGTCATCATCGTCGGCATCGGCACCCAGCCGCGCTACTCCGCGCACGCCGAGCTGCGCCAGCGCATCCTCGACTGGCTCTACGTCTGGGGCGCCGGCGGTACCGTGCACTTCCCCCAGGCGGATGGCTCGCTCGTGCGTGGCTACACGGCGGGGGCCGGCGCGGGCGTGGACTTCGCGCGCTGAGCCGGGCCCGCTTCGGTCGGCTTGACTACAGCTGTAGGCAGGCGTACCTTCTTTCTGACTACAGCTGTAGTTAGCGAGAAGGGGCCGAGATGAAGTCGGTGGGAGACCAGGAGCTGGCGGTGCTGCGGTACGTGGCCGAGCACGGGCCCATCACCGTGGGAGAGGTGGCCGAGCGCTTCGGCGAGCCCCAGGGGCTGGCGCGCTCCACCATCCTCACGGTGATGGAGCGGCTGCGGAAGAAGGGCCACCTCACCCGGACCAAGGTGGAGGGCGTCTTCCAGTACAGCTCGCCGGTGCCGGCGTCGGAGCTCTTGCGCGGCGTGGTGGGGGACTTCGTTCAGCGCTCGCTCGCCGGCTCCCTTTCGCCGTTCGTCACCTACCTGGCCGAGGCCGAGGACGTCTCCGAGGAGGAGCTGAAGCAGCTCCAGGACGTCGTGGCGCGGCTGCAGTCCCGCAAGAAGGGGAAGGAGTGAGCCATGGGCACTCACGGGCTGATGGACCTGGGCTGGGGACTCTCCTTGATGGAGGGACTGTGGCGGGCCTCGTGGCAGGGGGCGCTCTGTGCGGCGCTCGTCTGGGCGCTGACGCGCGCGGTGCCGCGCATGCCCCCGTCCCTGCGCGCGGGGCTGTGGTGGCTCGTCTCGCTCAAGTTCGTGCTGTCCCTGGGCGTGCTCAGCCCGGTGGCGCTGCCGCTGCTGCCCGCGCCTGCGCCCGCTCCTCTAGAGGTGGGGGCCGCGCCGCTGCCGGAGGGTGAGCCCGTCTCCTGGGTGTCCCTGGGCGGCGCGAGCGCCTCGGCTCCTCGGGAGCGTCCGGTGCCGTGGCGGCAGGTGGGCATGGCGGCCCTGCTGGCGGTGTGGGGGATGGGCATCGCCTGGCAGCTTCGCGGACACGTGCGGGCCTGGGCCTCCGTGCGCCGCCTCCGTCTGCGCGCGCTGCCGCTGCGAGACGAGGAACTGGAGGACGTCGTCCGGGAGCTGTCGCTCGAGGCGGGCCTGCGGCGCGTGCCGCGGCTGCTGGTGTCCAGCGAGGTGGCGAGCCCGCTCGCCACGGGGTTGCTGTCGCCGGTGGTGGTGCTGCCCGCCAGGGCGGTCCAGCGCCTGGATGCGGACGCGCTGCGGATGGCGCTGGCGCATGAGCTGGCCCACTTCCAGCGGCGGGATTTGTGGCTCGGCTGGGTGCCGGCTGTCGCCGAGACGCTCCTCTTCTTCCACCCGCTCGTGCGCAAGGCCGCCCGGGAGTACGCGCTGGCCCGCGAGGAGGCCTGTGACGCCGAGGCCCTGCGCCTGACGGGCGCCGAGCCCGGGGACTACGGGCAGCTGCTCCTCGCCTTTGGTGTCACCCGTTCTCACGGAACCGCCGCGGCGCTCGGCGCTTCCGCCCACCTTCACGCGTTGCACAGGAGGTTGACCATGTTGGAGCACGTCGATGTCTCGACTCCCCGAGGCCGGGCGCCGCTGAGAGCGGCCCTGCTCGTCCTCGGCGCCGCGGTGCTGGTGCCATTCCAGGTGGTGGCACGAGAGCCACCTGCCTCCCCCCCCGCGCCCACGGTGCCTGCCGTGCCTGCCGTGCCGAAGGTAGCAGCGACTCCCAAGGTGGCTGCCGTGCCGGCCACGCCCCCAGCTCCGGCGTCCGTAGGCGCGAAGGTGTCGCCTCCTCCCCCAGTGGCTCCCAGGGTCGCGGCTCCTCCCGCGCCTCCTGCTCCCGTGGTGGCGCCCCTGGCTCCGGTCGCCCCGGTGCCTCCCGCGACACCGATGCTGGCCATGTCGGACGATGACGACGATGACCACGACGATGACGTGGATGGCTACGTCCTCGTCTCGGGCGACCACGTGATGATGTCGGGCTCGACGTCGGACCTCCGCCGCGCCAGGTCGATGCGCACCGGCGGCAAGGACGTCCTCTTCATCCGGCGAGGCGACAAGGCCTACCTGATCCGGGACCCCAAGATGCTGGAGCAGGTGCGCGCCACCTTCGAGCCGCAGACGAAGCTGGGGCAGCAGCAGGCGGAGCTCGGGAAGAAGCAGGCCGAGCTGGGCGCGAAGCAGGCGGAGTTCGGGCAGAAGCAGGCGGCCCTGGGCGTGAAGCACGCTCAGCTGGGGTTGAGGAATGCCGAGCTGAGCCTCCAGCTCTCTCAGGCGGCGATGCGGGGCGACGATGCGGAGCGCGACCGCAAGGAGAAGGAGCTGGAGAAGGTCCAGGCCGCGCTGGAGAAGGAGCAGGACGCGCTGAATGACGAGCAGGAGGCGCTCGGCAAGGAGCAGGAGAAGCTCGGCGAGCAGCAGGAGAAGCTCGGCGAGCAGCAGGAGAAGCTCGGCGAGCAGCAGGAGAAGCTCGCGCACGAGAGCCAGAAGAAGGTGAAGGCGCTCATCGACGACGCCATCACCAAGGGGCTCGCCGAGCCGGTGGGCTCCTGAGGCGCTGGAGCCCGGACTCGCCCGGGGCTATCCGCCCTGGACGATGTTGAAGAAGGACTTGATGACGCGCTCGCCCTTCACGTCCCAGAGGACGACCTGGCCCTGGCGGATGAAGTAGCTGTCCCCGGGCCGGTAGGTGTGGCTCTGCCCGCTCTCGTCGGTGATGATGACCTCGCCCTCCAGGATGGTGGCGTGCTCGGTGAAGGGGAAGGTGACCTCCACCTTTCCCCGGGTCGCCATGAAGAGGCCGGCCGTCATGGCTCCCTCCTTGAAGTCGACCTGGGCGAAGATCTCCGGCTTGCCCTCCAGCGTCTTTCCGCCCAGGTTCTCCGGAGCTCCCAGCGACACGAACCGCGAGGTGTCTCGAACGGGTCCGGGCGTGTACACGATCATCTTCCCCTCACGCCCCGCTGCCTTGGCTGCACTCGCTTGCATGAATCTCTCCGGGTTGGCTCAGCAGTGAGGATGGTACCCCCATTCGCTCGTGACAGGACCATGGCTCGTGGGACAGGCGGGCCGACCGCCGTCCGCCTCCATGCGTGCTGCGGAAGGAGAGCGTTGTGCAGCGGGCAGAGACATAGGAGCAGCTGACGGGGCGTCCCGGAATGCGGTGACGACCCTGGGGGGCTCGCCTAAGGTGACGAGCCCTGGCTTCTGTCGAGGGAGGTCCCTGCTCATGACCCTTGCCGTCGCTCCCACGTCCACGCCCATCTCGTCGATGGACTCGCTGGTGCGCCGCCTCAAGGAGGGCGCCCACTCCTGGGTGAAGGTGACGCTCGGCGAGCGCATCGCGTTGCTGGAGGAGCTGCGACGCGGCTACCACGCCATCGCCGCGCCCAGCGTCCAGGCCGCCTGTGAGGCCAAGGGCATCCCGCCCGGCAGCCCCATCGCCGGCGAGGAGTGGCTGGCCGGGCCGCTCGTCGTGCTGCGCAACCTGCGCCTCCTCGTCGAGTCCCTGAAGGACATCCAGCGCCACGGCGCGCCGCGCATCCCCTCCTCGGCGCTGCGCACGCTCGAGGACGGGCGGCTGAGCGCGCGCCTGTACCCGGCCGACCTGCTGGACTCGATGCTGCTCATGGGCCACGTGGGCGAGGTGTACTTCCAGCCCGGGGTGACGGCCGAAAACCTCCGCGAGCACCAGGCCTCCTTCTACCGCCGCCCCCACGAGGGCCGCCTGTGCGCCGTGCTGGGCGCGGGCAACGTCAACTCCATTCCTCCCGCGGACTGCCTCTACAAGCTCTTCGTCGAGGGCACGGCGTGCGTGCTCAAGATGAACCCGGTGAACGCCTACCTGGGGCCCTTCCTGGAGCAGGCCTTCGCGCCGCTGGCCCGCCGCAACGTGTTCGCCGTCGTCTACGGCGGCGCGGAGGAGGGCTCGGCGCTCGTCAACCACCCGGACGTGGACGAGGTGCACATCACCGGCAGCGACAAGACGCACGACATGCTGATGTGGGGGCCGCCCGGCCCCGAGTCCGACGCCCGCCGCGCGCGCAACGAGCCGCTGCTCAGGAAGCTCATCACGAGCGAGCTGGGCAACATCTCCCCCGTCGTCGTGGTGCCGGGGCCCTACAGCGACGGCGAGGTGCGCTTCCAGGGCGGCAACATCGCCGGCATGGTGGCCAACAACGCCTCCTTCAACTGCAACTCCGCCAAGCTGCTGGTGCAGCCGCGCGACTGGGGGCGCCGTGGGCAGGTGGTGGACGCGGTGCAGACGGCGCTGGGCCGCACCAGCGTGCGCCGCGCCTGGTACCCGGGGGCCGAGCAGCGCTGGAAGCAGTTCACCGAGGGCCGCAAGGGCCTGCGCCTGGTGGGGACGCCGGGGCAGGGGGAGCTGGCCTTCGCCCTGGTGCCGGACGTGGATCCGTTCCAGGCGGAGGACCGCGTCTTCACCCAGGAGCCCTGGTGCACCGTGCTCTCCGAGACGGGCCTGCCGGGCGCCGATGATCCGGTGGCCTTCCTGGAGCAGGTGGTGCCGTTCCTCAACGACAAGGTGTGGGGCACCCTGTGCGCCACGCTCGTGGTGCACCCGAAGTCGCTGAAGGATCCGGCGGTGAGCGCGGCGGTGGAGAAGGCCATCCGCGAGCTGCGCTACGGCGCGGTGGCCGTGAACACCTGGCCCGCCGCCGTCTTCGCCCTGGGCGTCCTGCCGTGGGGCGGCCACCCGTCCTCCACGCCCCAGGACATCCAGAGCGGCCTGGGCTGGGTGCACAACACCAAGATGCTGGAGAGCATCGAGAAGGCCGTGCTCCGGGCGCCGCTGACCAGCTTCCCGCCCTCTCCGTGGATGCCCGGCCACCGGGGCGTGGCCACGCTGGGGCGCAGGCTCGCGGACTTCGAGATGGCCCCCTCCTGGCTCAGGATTCCGGCCATCGCCGCTGCCGCCATGCGCGCCTGAAACCTGAATCGGGCGTCGGGGGCTCGAGAGAAAAGGCGACGCGGCGTCCAGGCGGAGTAAGCTCGACGCCTACCCCTCCAGGGAGGGGGGTGACGCACCTGGGAGATGGGGATGAGGAAGCCTGCCGTTCGTGGCCAGAAAGCTCGGGCTCGGCCGAGACGGCCCTCCTCTTCCTTTTCCTCCAATCGACAGGAGCTGCTCGAGCTGCTGCTGCACGACGGCATCCTCCGGGAGTCCACGGCGCCGCACGGCTCCGACGGCCCCGAGCCCGAGAACCCCTGGCGGCTCGACTCACTCGGGGTGACGCTCTCCTCGCGCGGGGCGGAGCTGGCGGGACGGTGCCTGCTCCAGCTGCTCGAGAAGTTCGAGGGGAAGCAGCTCGCGACCTTTGGGACGACGGGCGTTCCCCTGCTCCAGTCCTGCGTCCTGCTGTCGAAGGGCCGGTACCACGGGCTGCTCGTACGCAAGGAGCGAGAGGGCAGCGGCTCGCCCAAGCTCATCGAGGGGCGCATCGAGCCCTCCGAGCCGGTGATCATCATCAACGACTCCATCGGGCTGGAGACCTCGATGGAGGAGGCCACGGCCCGGCTTGAGGAGGCCGGCCTGCGCGTCGAGGGCGGAGTATGCCTGGTGCGCTTCGGCTACGAGGGCGGCTTCTCCCGGATGCGCGAGCGCGGCTACCAGATGCTGTCGCTCTTCGACATCTGGAACGACGTCATCTCCCACATGCCGGGGGAGGATGCGCTGGCGCCGAACCCGACCCGGGTCTTCCCTCCGCACGAGCCGTCCTCCGAGGCGGCGCCCGAGGGCCTGCATCCAGCGGAGCTCGCGCGTCGGGTCATCGAGGAGGCGCTGAGGACGGGGAAGCTGCTGCGTCCGCCCAGGCGCATCCAGGGGCGCTACTCGGGGGCGGGCGGCGTGTGGATCAGCGTGCGGCCCAGGGACGACGTTCGCCAGCGCCACGCGCGCGCCGGCTTCTGGAACTTCCCCGGGGAGAAGGCGCCCTCGCTGCCCGTGGCGATTGGCGAGGCCGCGTTCCTGGCCGCGCAGACGCTCCTTCAGGAGACGACGGAGCCGCTCGCCGTCCTGGAGCGGAGCGCCATCGCGGTGACGTTCTGCTCGGAGCTCGAGGAGTGCGAGGTCGGCCAGCTCGACAATGATCGGTACGGGCTCGTGGTGCGCAGCCGCGAGCGGCCCTTCCTCATCGGAGGGGCCATGCCGCGGATGCCGAGCATCGAGAACGAGTGGGAGCAGCTCGAGAGCGCGCGCGTCCGGAAGGCACGGCTGCTGCCGTGGGAGCCCTTCGTCCTCTATCGCTACGAGATCCAGAAGGCCGTCGAGCCCGGCATCGCCTGGCAGCCGAGCGGCGTCCCCACGGAGGCGCCTCCGCGCTGGGTGGCCGCCAGCGCCTCGCTCGCGGAGCGTGCGCTCGAGGTGGTGCGGGCGCTCTCCGAGGGACGAGAGCCCGCGCCGGCTCGCGGGGATGTCCAGCTCGACAGCACGGTCGAGTCGCTCCAGCTGAGCGTCTATCGCCAGGGCCGCCTGGTGGGCGCGGCGGTGGCGCGTGTCACGCGTCCCGAGGAGGACCTGGCGACGCTGGCCCGGAACATCCTCTCGGCGCAGGGCTCCGAGCCTCGCGGGGCGGACGGGCCGCTCGCGGTGATGGTCTCGCTGCTCCACGACGCCGCCGAGCTGGGCGAGCTGAAGCCCGACCAGGTCGCCGAGCACACGCGCCCCTCGGATCAGGCGCTCATGGCCTATCGCGGGGAGCAGGCCGGGCTGGTGCTGCCGTCCGCCGTCATCGCTGGCAACCTCTCGGCGTTCGCCTACGCGAGCGCGGCCCTGAAAGAGGCGGGGTTGCCGGAGGGGCCGGCGCACTGGCGCCGCTTCGACTGCACCACGTGGTTCGCCGACGCCAACGGGGTCCGCCGCGTCATGTACGGCCTGCCCGTCGGTGAGGCGCCCAAGTCCTTCGAGCAGCGCGTCACCCGGCTCACCCAGGCGCTCTGCAAGTTCCTCCTGCGCCACCTGGGCGAGACGTCCCGCTACGAGCCGTTCGCCGACAAGATCCGCAAGGGGCTGCCCACCGAGTGGCTCGCGCACCAGGCGTGGACGCTGGCGCGCGCTCACCGGAAGCTGGGGCCCGCGCCGCTGGGGGAGGGCGCTCGGACGCTGCTCACCGCGCTCACCTCGGACCTGGTGTTCGACGAGGCCGAGCGCGTGTGGATCCGCTCGGAGGGCGAGCCCTCCATCTCCGAGGTGGCGCTCGTGCTGCTCGCGCTGCTGGAGACGGGGGACGACAACACCACCGCCGCGACGCTCGCCGCGACCATCTGGTCGAACATCGGCCCCACGGGCCGGGTCATCTGCCAGATGGATCCGGCGGACGACGACGACATGTTCCAGGACTCCATCCCGGGCATGGCGCTGCTGGCGCTGGCCCGGGCCGCGGAGCTGAAGGTGTGCGAGCCCGACCGGGAGAAGCTCGAGCAGGCGCGGCGCCGCTACCGTCACCGCTTCCTTTATAAGCGCCACTGGAGCCAGGTCTCCTGGATGACGCAGGCGGTGGTGGCCTGGTGGCGCGTGGACAAGAATGCCGAGGAGGCCCGGTTCGCCTTCGAGATCTGCGACTGGGCGCTGACGCACCAGTCCGAGAAGACCGGCGCCTTCCTCAACAACCACCAGCCCGATACGCCCGGGGACACCACCGCCCTCTACCTGGAGGCGCTCGCCGCTGGAGTGGAGCTCGCCAAGGGCCTGAAGGACCGGACCCGTCTGCGGCGCTACCTCGATGCGTATGCGCGTGGGGTGGGCTTCCTCGACTCGCTCGTGTTCCAGGAGCGGGACGTGGCGCTCCTGCCGAACCCGCGCTTCGCCATCGGCGGAGTGCGCAAGAGCCTCGTGCAGAGCGAGGTCTGGGTGCCCTCCGTGCAGCACGCGCTGGCGGCGCTCCTCGGCCTGGAGCGCTGAGCCTCACCCCGCCGTCTAGCGAGCAGCGGCGGGGGCCATGTCGGTGATGCGGATGTGCTTCGGCTGGGACTGGACGCGCTCGAACCAGGCGCGGATGGCGGAGTAGCGGCTCAGGTCGAACCGGCCCTCCTCGGCCACGTGGGTGTACGCGTACAGGGCGATGTCCGCGAGGCTGTACTGGTTGCCCGCGAAGTACGGGCGCTTCTGGAGCTCGCCCTCCATGACGTCCAGGGCGGCATAGCCCTTCTGGATGCGCTCCTCGAGCTCGCGCTCCTTGCCGGGAGGAATGCCGAAGAAGGAGAGCCACGCGCGCGCCACCGCGACGTACGGCTCGTGGCTGTACTGCTCGAAGAACATCCACTGGAGCATCCGCGCCCGCTCCAGCTTGTCCGAGGGGATGAACGGCGTGCCCTCGGCGAAGTACCAGAGGATGGCGTTGGACTCGGCGAGGAAGACGCCCGGCTCCAGCTCCAGGGCGGGGACACGGGCGATGGGGTTCTTCGCCTTGAACTCCGGCGTCCGGGTGGCGCCGACCATGAGGTCCGTCTCGACGGTCTCGAACGGGATGCCGAGCTGGTGCAGCAGCAGGCGGACCTTGTAACAGTTACCCGACGGGTGGAACTGGTAGAGCTTGAGCATGGCGACGGGGAGTGTGCCCCAGCCCGCGCCGGATTACCGCCCAAAGGCAGCGTTCACCTGTAGGAGACTCGTGATGCCGCGTGACAGGAGAAGGAGGGCTCTCGCGAGGTGGGGGGTATGGGCGGTGCTGCTCGGGCTCTGTGCGTGTGTCGGTGCTTCGCAGCCTGTGGCTGGCTGGAGCAGCAAGGGGAGCGGAGGTGGACTCGTTCTCGGGTCGAGCGCTTCGAGGAGAGAGCCGGAGAAGGAATACTGGGATTTCATCCTGCGCAAAGAGCAGGTCCTGCGGCAGTCAGGTGCATCGGAGGAGGACTGGCGGCGGGAGCAGCTGGTGCTCGCGGAGATGACCGTGTGGATGCATGCTCAGGATGCTGTATCACTGGCGCGTACTTCACCGGAGGAACTGTACCTGCGGTTGAAGGCGGCCCGGCGGCAGTTGGAACGCGAGGAGCAGGAGCGTGCCGAGGCCGTGGAAGTGAAGCTGGAAGAGTTCTTCACGTGGGCCATGCGTCGCTGGGCTCAGAGCGCCGTGCGGTTTCGTACCGTGGGGCGTGAGTACCTGCTCACCGAGCATCCTCTGCGCGAGCAGACGCAGAATGCGCTGACGGCTGCCGTACTGGATTGGGCCTTCACGCACACACGGGATCCGGACTTCCTGAGCAAGAGCCCCAGCGAGGTGGCCGTATATCTGCTGGCCCGGAACAGCGTGTTGTTGACCGCTATCGAGCTGGGGCAACAGGCCCCACCCCAGCTGGACTACATACCGCTGCCGGATGAGACGGCTGCCACACCGGAGGAACTGGCCATCGAGCTCTTGGTGGGCTTCGTACCGCTGGCGGGAGAAGCGGCCGACTTCCATGCGTTGCTGACGGGACAGAGCATCACGGGTCGCAAGCTGACCCGAGAGGAAGAGGCACTGTGCGCAGTGGGGGTGCTGCTGCCGTTCGTGTCCGGCCGGGCCCTGGCGGGCGTGGAGATGGCGGAGCGAGCGGCGTTGCTGACCGGGAGGGGCCTGGAGGAGGTGCGGGTGCTGCAACGGGTGGCCTCCCACCTGAGCCCCGAGGACGCTGGAGAGATCGATCGGATGCTGCGTGCGGCGGCGAAGGGCGAACGCCTGGGGACGGGTGACGTGGAGCTGATCCGGGGCGTCGCCCGGAAGCTGGAGCGACCGCTGAGCGAGGCAGCCGATACCTTGCGCAAGGGCGGCAAGGTGCCCTTTCTGGGAGTGCGCAAGGGAGTGGAGGGAATGAGGGTGATGCCCGGAGAGCCCGCGCATATGGCGCAGTGCTGGGTGGACTACCAGTTCCGCCACCCAGGCAGGTACCCGCGCTTCACCTACGCGCCAGATGAGGCCTGGAAGCGGCTCTACGAGTCCATCCTGCGCAACAAGGAAGCAGGAACAGCCTTCGAAAGGCCCGTGCTGAAGGCGGGCGGTTACGAGAAGAACGTGGCGATGATGATGTCGCCGCCCGGAAGCAGGCTCCAAGGCTTCATTCCGGACGCGGTGCCCGGCAACCCGGGAGAGCTGGTCTGGGGGCGGGCCTATCGGTTCGTCGAAGTGAAAGCGCGCGCGAAGCTGGACCTGGGCGGCAACCTCAAGGCCATGCTCGAATATGTGAATGCACACGGAGGCGCCATCGAGCTCTGGGTGCGCTCCGCCAGGCATCCAGAGGGTCCAACCCAGCTTTCAAAGCCCCTGCGCGATCGCTTGAATGGCCTGGAGGCCCAGGGCAAAGCAACCATCAGGTCCTATCCGTGAGGAGGTCTCCGTCTTGGCAAAGCCTCTCGACACGAAGTTCAGCCTCTTGCCCGGCGCTCTCTCGCTCTCCGTCGTGAGGGAGTTGTTCCGGCTCGTGTTCGAGAAATACAGGTGGTTTAGCCCCGTGAGGTATGGGGAGGCATTCCTGGATGGGAGGCTCGATCCGAACCGGGCAGACCTGGATGAACTCCTCGCCTTCTATGAGGAGCGACAGACCATCACGGTGGCGGCCCGCACGGACCGGGACTTCGTCATGGTGTACCCCTCGAAGCCGGGTTCAGCGCACCCCTATGCGGGAACCCTCTCCTGGACTACGTCCACCCGCGAGGCAGACAAGACCAACTGGCGCGCGGCGCATGCGCGGCAGGTCCAGGAAATCATGTCGCTCCTGGGCTCGCCGTTGGCGCAGGCGGGGCTGGATGAGGACTTCGCCCGTAAGACGCGGCGCTGGGTTTCAGCCGGCGATGGACAGGGACAGGAACAGGCCATCACCGTGCGTGATTCGAGCGAGGGACTCGCGGGCATCTACTGGCGCAACTTCTTCGGGGCGCCTTTCCTTCAGCTCCTGGGTGATCGGCTGGAGGCGCTGCCCGCCGAATGTCGGCAGGAACTCAGCGATGAGCTCGTCCTCGTCCAGCCTTACGAGCTCCCCGCGCAGGCCGGCACTCCCGAGGGGGATGCGCGTGAGCGTCAGCTCATTTCCCTGCTGGGACCCGAGTGCTTCTACGACCACGAACGACATGTGAAGCCCCTGAAGAGGCCTGGCTTCGGTTCTCCCGTGCATTGACGCTGGCAGGGGGCGAGTCGCTCCGCGTCCTACCGCCCGAAGAAGCCCTTGCGCTTGTGGGGAGACGGGGCCGGGACGCCCTGGGCGCGCGAGAGCCGCTGGCCGAGGATGCGGCTCATCTCCAGCGCCACCGCCGGGCTGCCCATCACCACGCTGCGGAAGTCCTCGCGGCCCACCACCGCCAGCTCGCACGCGCTGCCCGTCACCGCCGTGGCCATGCGCGGCTCGCCCGTCAGCAGGGCCAGCTCGCCGAAGAAGCCCCCCGGGGTGATCGTCCCCAGCTGCTGTCCCCCATCCCCCAGCATCCGCACCTCGCCCGCCAGCACCACGAAGAAGCTCTCGCCCGGATCGCCCTTCTTGAAGATCTCCGTGCCCGCCGGCCGCTGCAGGAACTCCGCGCCGCGCGCCACCGCCGCCAGCTCCTGGTCGCTCAGCGGCGCCAGGAAGTCCACCTTGCGCAGCGCCTGCGTGAGCGGCGTCAGGCTCGCGTTCGTCGCCGGCTCGGCCGTGAGGAACTCCACCACCTGCGCCAGCTGCGTGCGCCGCGCCACGAGGATGACCGTGTGCGCCGCCTTCAGCACCGTGCTCCCGTCCGGCACCACCGTCTGCCCCCCGGGATCCACCACGCCGATGAAGAGGCTCTCGCGCGGAAAGCCCTCCAGCGCCCGCACCTGCGCCACCGTCTTGCCCGCCACCAGCGCGTGCTGCGGGATGGCCAGCTCGAACAGCAGCGCGTCTCCGCCCGCCAGCGGCAGCGAGCCCGCCACCTGCGGGAAGTCGATGGCCGTGGACATCTTCGCCACCACCACCTCCGCCTCGGCCACCAGCTCCTTCACCCCCGCCAGGCGGTAGGCATCGCGGTAGCTCGTGTCCAGCATGCGCACCATCACCCGCGCAGAGGACATGCTGCGCACCAGCATGGCGAAGGCCAGGTTCTCCGGATCCCTCGCCAGCACCGCCGCGGCCACGTCCGCCGTGGCGATGCCCGCTGACTCCAGCACCTGCGGGTTGGTGGCGTCCCCACACACCGTCACCGCCCCCACCTCCTCGAAGATGCGGGTGCAGGTGGTGGAGTCCCGCTCGATGACCGTCACGGTGTGCTGCTCGGCCACCAGCCGCGCGGCCAGCACCGAGCCCACCCGCCCTCCGCCCGCGATGACGATCCTCATGGGTGCTTCCTCCCTCCCTCCGGGGTGGCGCCGTCCGCCCGGCCCTGCAGTGCGTGCTCCAGCTCCAGCGTGCGCTCGTCGAGCCGCGCCAGCAGCGCGTCCGCCGTGCTCTCCGGGATGAGCCCGTTGCGCCGCGCCGCCAGCAGCGCCGTCCGCTCCGAGTCGATGAGGCGCCGGCGCACGGTGATGAGGTTCCGAGCGCTCTGCGCCAGGTGCTGCTCGTTGAGCCGCCGCAGCTCCCGCTCCGCGCGCGCGATGTTCACCTGGTAGTCGCTGCGCAGGTGCTCGTACGCCGCCCGAGGCACCAGCCCCTGCGAGTGCAGCAGCTCCAGCTCATGGTGCGCCGCCCGGCTGGAGATGAGCCGCGCCTGCTGCTCCGCCACGTCGAGCGCCACCGGATCCTGCTCGATGAGCCCCATGGCCCGCAGCGCCTTGCTCAGCAGCAGCCCCTGGCCCACCAGCGAGAAGAAGGTGACGCCGAAGGCGGTGGCCACCAGCAGCTCTCGCGAGGGCGTGTTGTCCGGCAACCCCAGCACCAGACCGATGGAGAGCGCTCCCTTGATGTTGCCGATCAGGAAGACGTGCTGCCAGCGTACGGGCACGGAGGCCGCCGGGCGCAGCCAGCGCAGCAGCAGGAAGGGCAGGTAGATGCCCACCGCCCGCCCGACGAACACGCACGCGAACGCGATGCCCGTCTCGGGCAGGTGATCCAGCAGCACCTCGGGCCGCGTGGTGAGCCCCACCGAGAGGAACAGGAAGGTGTTCACCCCGAAGGCGGCGTACTCCCAGAAGGTGTGGATGGCCACCTGGCTCTGCGGGGACACGTCCCTGCGCAGCGCCACGCCCACCGTGAGGCCCGCGGTGACCGCGGCGATGGCTCCGGACAGGTGCACCTGCTCGGCCGCGACGAAGGAGGCGAAGGCCAGCGCCGTCGTCGCCATGATCTCCGCCAGCGGATCCTCGGTACGGCGGATGACGAAGCTGGCCACCAGCCCCAGCGCCAGCCCGATGACGCCCCCGCCCACGCTGGCGAGCACCACCCGCCCGCCCAGCAGCCCCAGCGAGGGCGTCTGCCCGCCGGCCACCACCGCCGCGATGGCCGCGTAGGCCACCAGCGCGGTGCCGTCATTGAAGAGGCTCTCGCCCTGCATGATGCCGCTGAGCCGCTGGGGCACCGGCGCGCGGCGGAACGCATAGAGGATGGAGACGGTGTCCGTGACGGAGAGGATGGCGCCCAGCAGCAGCGCCGGCCCCCACCCCAGCGCCAGCAGCTCGTGCAGCGCTGCCCCCGTGGCGCCGATGGCCAGCACCATCCCCAGCGTGGCCAGCAGGGTGATGGGCACCGCGTTGGAGCGCACGTTGCCCAGGTCCGCGGTGATGCCGCCCTCGAAGAGCAGCGCCGGCAGGCAGACGAGGAACACCACCTCCGGCTTCAGGGGAGGAACGCCCGGCAGCAGGTTCCCCACGGCGATGAGCAGGCCTCCCACCACCAGCGCCACGTTGTAGGGAATCCGCGCGCGCTTGGCGGCGATGGCCACGACGATGGCCACGACCATCAGGCCGATGACGATGGGCATCTCCACGGACGCACACCCTAGCTCACACCGGCGCTGGGCACCCAGCGCACCGACAGGTGGATGACACCGGGCGGCGACTCGGGTTGTCCCCGACTAGGCATACCTGGAGTGAATCTGCCATCATCTAGGAACACCTGAATAAGCCGCGCCCGACTGACCCGGAGGTAGCCGATGCTCACGTCGCTGCGTACCGCCGCCATCCTCATGGGGATGTGCGGCCTTCTCTCCGCCTGCGGAGACCGCCTCGAACAGGGCTCACCGCCCCAGGGAGGACGAGCATCCCAGGAGCGAGGGTCAGGCGCGCGGGCTTCCTCATCGGGCCGGCTGCTGCGCGCGCAGGTGAACGGCCTGGCCAATCGCTACATCGTCGTCTTCAACGACACGAGCGGCCCGCGGGCCTCGCCCACCGAGGTCCGCCAGGCCTCCTCCGCGCTGACCGCGGCGTACGGCGGCTCGGTGCGGCGCGTGTTCTCGCACGCGCTCAAGGGCTTCTCGGTCTCCATGACGGAGGCCGAGGCGCTGCGCATGAGCGAGGATCCGCGGGTGCGCTACGTCGAGCAGGAGCGCCTCTTCACCCTCCAGGGCGTGCAGTACGGCCCCACCTGGGGGCTGGATCGCATCGACCAGCGCGTCACCGACCTGGACCAGGTCTACCGCTACGAGTACACGGGCGCCGGCGTGCACGTGTACGTGCTCGACACGGGCCTGCGGGACACCCACGTCGAGTTCAAGGGCCGGGTGGGCGCTGGCTTCACCTCCATCGAGGATGGGCTGGGCACCTATGACTGCCACGGCCACGGCACCCACGTGGCGGGCTCGGCGGGCGGCACCATCTACGGTGTCGCCAAGGGCGTGACGCTCCACCCGGTGCGGGTGGTGGACTGCACGGGCAACGGCACCAACGAGCAGGTGCTCGCCGGCATCGACTGGGTCACCGCCAATCACGTCTCGCCCGCGGTGGTGAACATGAGCCTCACCACCGACGTGACCCCCTCGGTGGACGAGGCCGTGAGCCAGTCCATCGCGGCGGGCATCACCTACGTGGTGGGAGCGGGCAATGACTCGCGAGACGCGTGCCAGAACACGCCCGCCCGCGTCCCCGAGGCCATCACCGTCGGCTCCTCGAACACGCTGGACATCGTGTCCTTCTTCTCCAACTTCGGCGAGTGCCTGGACATCTTCGCCCCGGGAGAGGACATCACCTCCGCGTGGCCCACGAGCGACACCGCGACGCATGCCACCAGCGGCACCTCCATGGCGACTCCGCACGTGGCGGGAGCCGCCGCGCTCTACCTGGAGGGACACCCCACCGCGACGCCCGCCGACGTGGCCCGCGAGCTGACGGCGCGCGGCACCCACAACATGCTCATCGGCGCCGAGGGCTCGCCGAACGTGCTCCTGCACTCGGCCTGCATGGGCTCGGGCGACTCCTCGCCGCCACGCGTCACCCTCACGGCTCCGGCCGAAGGCGCCACGCTCAGCGGCATCGTGACGCTCTCCGCCACCGCGACCGACGACGTGAGCGTCTCCAAGGTGGAGTTCTACATCGACGGGGCGCTCCTGGGCTCCGACGCGACCGCGCCCTACGAGCTCACCTGGAACAGCAATGAAGTGGGCAATGGCACCGCCACCCTCACCGCGCGGGCCTTCGACAGCGGGTGCAACAGCCAGGACTCCTCCGTGACGGTCACCTTCCAGAACACGGGCAAGGCGGCCTACGACGCGACCCTGCGCGCTCCCGTCTGCGACGCGCCCAGCAGCCAGTGCGACACGGGGAACCTGCTCTTCGGCCGCGGGAGCCTCGGCCCCGAGCAGCACGCCCCCAACACGCTGTTCGACTCCTGCGCGGATGGCGAGGGGGGCATGTACCAGTTCGATCCCTCGATCGAGCAGCTGAAGATCATCCGGGATGACGGCACCCTGCTGGCGGGGGGCAAGCAGGTGCGCATCGAGGCCACGGTCTTCTCGGGCTTCGACAGCCCCCGGGAGCGGGTGGACATCTACTCCGCGCCCGACGCGCTCAACCCGGTGTGGACGCACGTCGCCTCGCTCAAGCCCCTGGACCTGGGCCCCAACGCGCTGAACACGACCATCACCCTGCCCCAGGGCAGCCTGCAGGCGATCCGGGCCGTCCACCGCTATGGCGGCACGGCCTCGCCCTGCACGGGCGGCACCCTGGACGACACGGACGATCTCGTCTTCACCGTGGTGCATGAGACGGACACCCAGCCGCCCACCGCTGCGGTGACGTCCCCGCTGGCGGGGGCGACGCTCTCGAAGAGCGTCACGCTCAACGCCACGGCGAGCGACAACTTCGGCGTCGTCCGGGTCGAGTTCTACGTCGGAGACACGCTGCTGGGGTCGGACGACATCGCGGGCTACAGCCTGCCGTGGGACACGCGCACGGTGGCCAACGGCACCCACGTGCTGACGGTGCGGGCGTATGACGCGGCCGGCTTCGTCGGCGTCTCGCCGGGGGTGAGCGTGACGGTCCACAACGACGTGACGCCGCCCCTCGTCGCCTTCACCGCTCCGGCCACGGGCGCCAACCTCTCGGGTGTCGTCTCCGTCACCGCGACGGCGAGCGATGACGTCGGCGTCAGCCGCGTGGAGCTCTGGGTGGGGGGCACGCGGCTGGGTTCCGACAACACCGTGCCCTACTCCTTCTCGTGGAACACGCGCCAGGTGCACAACGGAGACCACCTCCTCGTCCTGAAGGCGTTCGATGCCGTGGGCAACGTCGCCACCGTGGAGCGGCCGGTGGGCACCAGCAACGACTTCACCGCGCCCGCCGTGACGCTCACGAGCCCGAGCGGGGGCACGACGATGACCGGGACCGTCACCCTCACCGCCGACTCCAGCGACAACGTGGCCGTCACCCGCGTGGAGTTCTACGTCGGCACCGCCATGGTGGGCAGTGACTCCACGGCGCCGTACACCTACAGCCTCAACACGCGCACCGTGGCCAACGGGGTGAAGCAGCTCACCGTGAGGGCCCGGGATGCGGTGGGCAACGTGGGCACCTCGGAGCCCGTGGAGGTGATGTTCGACAACGATCTCACCGCGCCCGAGAGCGCCATCACCTCGCCCACCGCTGGCTCCACGCTCACCGGCATCGTGCAGATCGAAGCCGAGGCGAGCGATGACCGGGGTGTCGTCGCGAGGGTCGAGTTCTACGTGGGCAGCACCCTGCTGGGGACCGACACCACCGCGCCCTACAGCGTGAGCTGGGACACGACGAAGGCCGCCGTGGGGGCCTACCAGCTCAAGACGCGTGCCGTGGATGCGGCCAACAACTCCAAGTTCGGCGCCAACGTCCAGGTGACGGTGGTGCGCTGAGCGGCCGCGCGTCACCGGGTGGAACAGAGCACCCGACCACCCGGTGACTCAGCGCCTCAGGCGGAGGATGAGATCCCTGCGCGGCCCGCAGTCGCCGCGCCCATCGCAGTTGCTGGTGGTGACGTAGAGGTGCCCGTCCGGCCCCATGAGCACCTCCCGCAGGCGGCCGTGGGTGTTGCGCAGATAGACTTCGTGCGTCGCGACCTTCTGGGGCTCCCGCGCGTCGAACACCACGCGGTGCAGGTGCCGCGAGCCGAGCGTGCCCACCAGCAGCGAGCCCTTCCACTCGGAGATGGCGTCGCCGGTGTAGATGGCGGCCCCGCCCGGAGGCGCGGCGTCCTCGAAGGTGAGGGAGGGAGAGACCTGGCCCTCCCGCGACTCGCACTTGTAGATGTCCGGCCAGCCCAGGTTGCTGCCCGCGCGGGCCACGCTGATCTCGTCATGTCCCCTGCGCATGAGATCGCCGCTGGGGCCATGGTCGGTGATGTAGAGGGTCTCGCTGTCCTTCCAGTCCCAGCCCTGGAGGTTGCGCAGGCCCAGGAGGAACACGGGCGAGCCCGGGAACGGGTTGTCCGAGGGGACCTGTCCCTCCGGAGTCAGGCGCAGCAGCTTGCCCGCCGGGCTCCTCGGGTCCTGCGAGAGGTCCGGATCCCTCGCGTCGCCCGTGCCCACGTAGAGCATCCCGTCCCGCCCGAAGCGCAGCCGCCCGCCATCGTGGTACTGGGCGGAGGGGATGTTGTCGAAGATGACGCGCTCGAAGGTGGCCGAGCCGTGGTCCTCCGAGAGCGTCCAGCGCTCCACGCGGTTCTCGGTGCGCCCGGCCGCCTCGGTCGTCACGTACACGTAGAACTGGCGGTGGGTGGCGAAGTCCGGGTGCGCGGCGATGCCCAGCAGGCCTCCCTCGGAGCTGCTCGCGATGGGGACCTGGGCCACGGGCTGGGGCTGCAACACGCCGCCGCGCAGCAGGCGCACGCGACCGGGCCGCTCCGTCACCAGCGCGTCGCCTCCGGGCAGGAAGGCGATGCCCCAGGGCACCTGGAGCCCCTCGGCGACGACGTCCACGGTGAAGGGCACCTTCCCATCCGGTCCCCAGTCGTCCTCCACGAGGATGCAGGACGGGCTGGTCCCCTGCGCCTGTGACTTGCGACAGCCGGAGGCGGCGGTGGCCAGGACGACGAGGGAAGCCAGGAGGAGCCGGGAGGAGGGGCGCATGGGCCTTCATATGCATGCTCGGGCCGCCCTGTGCCATCGGACCGCGAGGTGAGCGTCCGGGGACGAACGCCGCCATGAAACCGATCGGGCGGCTGTCCCGTATGGTGCGCGTGTGAGCGTCCGCCTCGTTTCGATCCTCCTGCTCCTGCTCGCCTCCTGTCGCCCTGCCACGGGCCCGGGGGGCATCGTCCGCCCGGGGACTCCGCCCGAGGTGGACATCGTCCGCGCCCGGGAGCGCGGCCTGGCCCAGGCCTTCACCTGGGAGGAGTGGGGGCCGGAGGCCTTCGCCCGGGCGAAGCGGGAGGGGCGCTACCTGCTCATCGACGGTGCCGCCGAGTGGTGCCACTGGTGCCACGTGATGGACGAGACGACCTACCGCGATCCCGAGGTCGGCCGCATCCTGAAGGAGCGCTTCGTGGCGATCCGCGTGGACGTGGACGCCCGTCCGGACCTCGCCGAGCGCTGGGCGGACTGGGGCTGGCCCGCCACCATCCTGCTGAGCCCCGACGCCGAGGAGGTGGGCAAGTACCGCGGCTATCTCGCGCCCGACAAGTTCCTCGGGCTGCTGCGGCGTGTGGAGGCGCTCGCGCGCGAGACGCAGGAGTCCATCCGCTCGCTCGTGGTGGATCCACCGGCCACGCCCGCGATGCTGCCGTGGGTGGCCTCGTCCGTGCTCCAGCGCCTGGACGCGACGTACGACGCGCGCGAGGGGAGCTGGGGCTCGTTCCAGAAGGTCCCCATCGGAGAGAACCTCGAGTTCGAGGTGCGCCGCGCGGCGCGAGGAGACATGGCCGCGCGCCAGCGCATGGCCTTCACCCTGTCCCGCCAGCACCCCATCCACGATCTCGTGTGGGGTGGCGTGTACCAGTACTCGGCGGCGAGCCACTGGAACGCGCCGCACTTCGAGAAGCTCATGGTGCTGCAGGCGCCCAACCTGGAGGCCTACGCCCGGGCCTGGGCGCTCACGAAGGACGACCAGGTGCTCGCCGAGGCCCGTGCCCTCGCACGGTACATGGAGACCTTCCTCGGCGCGCCGGACGGCACCTTCTATACGAACCAGGATGCGGACGTGGGGGCGCACGACCGGAGCATCCCCTTCGTCGACGGGCACGTGTACTACGAGAAGGACGATGCCGGCCGCCGCGCGCTCGGGCTCCCGTGGGTGGACACCCACGTCTACTCCCAGGAGAACGGGCTGGCGATCGCCGCGCTGCTGGCGCTCCATGAGGTGACGGGCGAGCCCGAGCCGCTCGCGCGGGCCCGCAAGGCCACCGACGTCCTGCTGGGCAGCCACGTGCGGGAGGGCGGCACGGTGTGGCGTGAGGCCTCGCACCGCTCCGGGACGCGCTACCTCGGGGACGCGGCGGCGCTGGGACGGGCGCTGGCGCTGCTCGCGCAACGGACGGGAGCGCCGCGCTACCGCGAGGCGGCCCTGCGCGTGGGCGAGCGGCTGCTGCGGGACTTCGGAGCCCCGGAGGGAGGCGCGCTCTTCGAGGCGACGCTGGACCCCGACGCGGTGGGCGTCTTCGCCCGGCGGGAGCAGCCCTTCGCCCAGAACGTGGTGGCGGCGCGCTTCCTGGCCGCGCTCCACGCGCTGACGGGAGACGGGACGTGGCGGGACCGCGGGCGCGAGGTGCTCGCGGGTATCTCCACGGCGCGGGGCATCGCCTCGCAGGGGCGCATGATTGGCGAGTACCTCCTCGCCGCGGACGAGCTGGGCGTCTTCCCCTGGCCGTCTCCCGCCGCCACGGCCTCGGTGCCCTGAGCCGTCCTTCGCCAGGAAGCGGAGCGGGCAGGGGGGCGTGGCGCCGCTCCTCGCGCCGAGCGCTTCCTGTTGTCACGCTCCATGGCGTGGGCACCTTGCACTGGGCAGCAGACGCCTTTTGCGAGGAGACGTGCGATGGCTCGAATCATGTTCATCGTGGACTCGGACTTCGAGGACTCGGAGTTCCGCGTGCCGTACGATCGGGTGAAGCAGGCAGGCCACGAGGCCGTCATCGTCGGCATCGAGGCCGGCAAGCAGCTGAAGGGAAAGAAGGGAAAGGAGACCATCGTCGCCGAGAAGTCCGCGAAGGACGTCTCCGTGGACGACTTCGACGCGCTCGTCATCCCCGGCGGCTACTCGCCGGACCACCTGCGGATGGATGCGGGCATGGTGGAGCTGGTGCGCTCCTTCTTCCAGAACGACAAGCCGGTGGCCGCCATCTGCCACGCGGGCTGGATGCTGGCCGAGGCCGACATCGTGGACGGGCGGACGCTGACCTCCTGGCCCTCCATCAAGACGGACCTCATCAACGCAGGGGCGCGCTGGGTGGATCGGGAGGTGATCGAGGATGGCAACCTCATCACCTCGCGCAAGCCGGATGATCTCGATGCGTTCTGCGGCGCGCTGCTGCGGCAGATCGACGAGGGCATCTCCCCGCGCATCGGCCAGGGCATGGGGATCGAGTCGGAGCAGCCCGCCGTGCACTGAGGGCGCTCGGACCCATCGCGCCTCGCTCGGGGGCCTCGGTGTCTCTTCTCCAGGAAAAGGTCGATGATGAGGCCTGACCCTGGAGAGGAGTGCTGTCGTGCAACTGAGCGAGTACGTGAAGTTCGATGGTCTCGGGCTGGCGGAGCTCGTCCGGCGCCGGGAGGTGAAGGCCGAGGAGCTCGTCAAGACGACGCTGAAGGCCATCGAGGCGCTGAACCCGCGACTCAACGCCGTCATCGGTGTGCTGGAGGAGGAGGCTCGCTCCACGCTGGCGAAGGGTCTGCCCGAGGGCCCCTTCACCGGGGTGCCCTTGCTCTTCAAGGACCTCGTCCTGCACGGGGCGGGCATCCCCTCGGAGCTGGGCTCGCGGCTCTTCAAGGGCCTGGTGTTTCCCGACGACAGCACCCTCATGTCCCGCTTCCGGCGCGCGGGCCTCGTGCCGCTGGCCCGGACGAACACCCCGGAGCTGGGCTTCAACGCCAGCACGGAGCCCGTGCTGCACGGCCCCACGCGCAACCCCTGGAACCCGGAGTTCAGCTCGGGGGGCTCCAGCGGGGGCTCGGCCGCGGCCGTGAGCGCCGGCATCGTGCCCCTGGCCCATGCCAATGACGGCGGCGGCTCCATCCGCATCCCCGCCTCGCTGTGCGGGCTGTTCGGCCTGAAGCCCACGCGCGGGCGAGTGCCCGTCGGGCCCGACGCGGCGGAGGCGCTCAACGGTCACGGCATCGAGCACCTCCTGTCCCGCACCGTGAGGGACAGCGCGGCCATGCTGGACTTCACCCAGGGGCCGGACGTGGGGGACCCGTACGTCATCGCGCCGCCGGCGCGGCCCTACCTGGAAGAGGTGGGGCGTGAGCCCGGGCGCCTGCGCATCGCCTTCTCTCGCGCCACCATCACCGGAGACGTGACGAGCCCCGAGTGCGTCGCCGCGGTGGAGGACGCCGCGCGGCTGTGCGGCGAGCTGGGGCACGAGCTCGTCGAGGCCCGGCTCCCAGTCGACGGCGCGGCCTTCGAGGAGTGTCTGGCGCTGATCTGGTGCTCCGGCCTGGCCGCCTGGGTGTATGGCCTCGCGGGCGCCACGGGACGCACGCCGGGGCCAGACGTGATGGAGGCCGGCAACTGGGCCGCCGTCCAGAAGGGTGTCTCCATGACGGCGATGGAGCTGCAGAAGGGCCTGGCGATCATGAACCACATCGCGCGTACGGTGGGCCGCTTCTTCGTGAACCACGACGCCCTGCTCACGCCCACGGTGCCCTGCGCGCCCCATCGGCTCGGCGTGCTGAACGCGAACGCTCCCCAGACCGCCCGGGAGTGGATGCGGAAGGTGTTTTCGTACTGCGCCTTCACCGCTCCCTTCAACGTGACGGGCCAGCCGGCGATGAGCGTGCCCCTCCACTGGAGCGCGCGGGGCATGCCCATCGGAGTCCAGTTCGTGGGGCGCTGGGGCGACGAGGCGACGCTGTTCCGCCTGGCGGGGCAGCTCGAGCGGGCCCGGCCCTGGGCCCACCGGACGCCAGCCGTCCACGTCACGAACCTCCCCGGCCGCCCCGGGTGACGTCGGTCGCTCGCGCCCCTGTCGCTCAGCGGGAGACAGCTTCCTCGGAGGCCTCCTCCACCGCGTGCGCGTGCGCGAGAGGGGCCAGGGCTCGAGGCCCCTGGCCCGCCCGGCTTGCAGGCGGCCTACGCCTCGCCCGTCTCGTGGCCGAACATCTCGCCCGGGTTGGGCGCCGCCGGGGCGGGCTTCTTGACGAGCGAGCGCTTCCAGCGGCCCGAGAGGTAGTAGCCCATGCTGACCACGAACGAGAAGGCGAAGCTCAAGGCCAGCCCGTACCAGATGCCCTTCACGCTGCCCATGCGCCGCGACAGCCACCAGGCCACCGGCACGCGCACCAGCCAGAGGCTGAGCAGGGAGATGATCGTCGTCGTCAGCGTGTGGCCGGCGCCATTGATGATGCCGTTGCTGACGAAGATGAGGGAGAACAGGACGTAGGAGCTCCCGACGATGTGCAGGTAGGACACTCCTGGCTCGAGCACGGCGGGATCCGAGACGAAGATCTTCAGGAGCGTCTCGGGGAACGCCACCGCGATGATGGACATGATCAGCGTGGTGCCACCGGCGAGCAGGCAGCCCCAGCTGAAGACTTCCCGGACCCGGTGGTAGTGGCCCGCGCCCAGGTTCTGCCCGGCCAGCGTGGAGATGGCCATGCCGAACGTCATGGCCGGCATGAAGACGATCTGATCGATGCGCGAGCCCGCGCCGAAGGCGGCCGTCGCCACCTCGCCGAACCCGTTGACGAGCCCCGTCACCATGACCATGCCGATGGAGACGAGCGACTGCTGGACGGCCGCGGGCAGGCCGATGCGCAGCACCTTCCCCGTCGTCGGGCCCAGGTGGCTGAAGCGCGGCCAGGAGGGCGCGACCGGCGCCTTCTTCGCGCGCAGCCAGGCGACCAGCAGGGTGAGCGCCAGGATCTGGGAGATCACCGTGGCCCAGGCGGTGCCGTTCAGGCCCAGCCTGGGCAGCCCCATCCAGCCGAAGATGAGGATGGGGTCCAGCGCCGTGGTGAAGAGGACCGAGCCCAGCTGGAAGTAGAGCGGCGTCTTCGAGTCTCCCACGCCCTGGAGCAGGCTCCGGGTGAGGAAGAGGCCGAAGCCCATGGGCAGCGAGATGAGGAAGATGCGCAGGTAGCTGACGGACTCCGCGAAGATGTCCTCGGGCGTGTCCATGGCGCGCAGGATGGCCGGCGCGAAGAGCTCACCCAGGAGGGTGAGCACGATGGACAGCGAGTAGATGAGGACGGTGGAGCTGTCGACGACGCGCCTGAGCTCCTCCATGTTCTTCGCGCCGTAGTTCTGCGACACGAGGATGCTCGTGCCCATCGTGAGGCCCATGCCGATGGCGAAGAGCACGAAGATGACGGGGAAGCTCACCGTCACCGCCGCCAGCGCGTGGGTGCCCAGGAACTTTCCCACCCAGATCGCGTTGATGAAGCTGTAGGCCGTCTGGAGGAAGCTCCCCATGAGCATGGGGATGGAGAACGCGATCATGTGCCTGGGGATGCTGCCGGTCGTCAGATCGCGTCCGAATTTCGATTGCATGGGGACAGGCTCTATCAATCCGGCGGTGGGAATGCACCGCCGGAGGAGGCCTGGCTCAGCGCAGATCCCCAGGCAGTCGCGGCGAGGAGAGCAACTCCCGGAAGAGCTGCCAGCGCCTCTCGGGGGCGGCGTCCGTCCCGCCCTGCCGCTCGATGAAGGCCGCCACCATGTCGCGGCCCAGGTTGTAGTTGATGACGTACGAGCGGATCGCGTCGGCGTTGGCGATGAACCGCTCGGCGCGCTCCGGGGACATCAGCCGATACCGCGCGAGCCAGTCGCGGGCCTGCTCTCGGGTGAGGCGGCCATCGAGGTAGCCGCGCGTGGCCTCGTTCTCCGCGTAGGCCAGCTTCTTCGAGAGCTCCTCGACCTTCACGTAGAGGTCCGCCCGCTGCGGATCCAGGCCCGCCAGCGGGAAGAGGACCTCGCGCAGGTACTTCGGCGCATCCGGGAAGGCCACGTCGATGCCGTAGTTGGCGCTCCCCTCGGCGATGAACGACTGCGGTGAGTAGAGGGCATACACAGAGAACTCCACCCAGCCGCGCTCGCGCAGCAGGTGCTGCTCCAGCAGCACGTTGTAGACGTGGTGTCCGGGATAGCCCTCGTGCGCCGCCAGATCGATGGCGCGCGAGATGAAGATGGGCAGATCGGTGTTGATCTGGATGAGGCTCTTCGCGTTGCCCTGGTACCAGTTGTAGCCGCCCCACGTCTTGTTGGTGACGAACTCGAGCGAGAAGCCCTCGCCCTCGGGCAGGGGGATGTGGGCCAGCGTGCGGCGGCGCGCCTCGTCGATGGCCGTGCGGAAGACGATGTCGAGCTTCTCCTTGCGGATGATGAACTCCCGGCGGAAGCGCTCGATGCGCTCCATCAGCGGGCCGGGGCCCGGGAGCAGGCGGTCCAGCTCGGCCTGCAGCTGCTCGAAGTGAGCGTCGGTGTGCACGGGAGCCCGCGCGTTGTAGAGCGCCTCGCTCTCCTCGTCGAAGCGGAGCTTCTCACCGCGCCGCAGCCGCACCCACGCGGACACCGAGCCCGTCTGGTGCACAAGGTAGCGGTGGCGCAGCGCCACGAACGCGTCCGAGGGAGCGGGGAGGGCCTGGAGCTCGCGCTCCAGCGCCGCGGCCCTCGACGCCAGCTCCTCGAGCGACAGGCGCGAGGCCTTCGCCTCTTCCGCCCAGGCCGGGGGGCCGTAGTAGGCATCCACGTAGCTGTCGTCATGCTGGCCGACCGCGAGCACCAGCTTCACGTAGCGCTCCGCGAAGGCATCCAGGGGGGAGGGGGCGGCGGAAGGAGCGGTGTCGGACATGGCGGGGGCGCGGGCGGCGCAGCCGGTAGCTACGACAGCCAGCAGGAGAAGCGAGGGAAGGCGGGTCGGTAGGTGCATGGGCAGGCAGGTTGGCGCCCGAGCTCCGGGAGCACAAGGGCCCCACTCATGCACGCCGGGGGGATTCGCGATAGAACGAGGTCCTCCCAGCACGGAGGTACCCGCCATGGTGGATACGAATCGACGCACCATTCGGTCCCGACCCGTGGGGCGCGTCCTCAGTGGGCAGGACAAGTACGAGAAGGAGGCGCTGGAAGGTGATCCGGCCAGCCCCCTGGCCGCGATGAAGCGGGAGCGCGTCGCCGCGGAGGTGCTTCCTCCCAGCGGCAAGGGCAGCTTCTCCGATCGGCTCCAGCAGAAGGCGGACGCGGGCAAGCCCCGCAAGCCCTGACGCGAGCACGTGCGCGACCGCGACGGCATCCTGACGCCAGGCCGGAGGGGCCTTCGAGCCTCGGACCGGCACGCCCGAGCCCTGGGCTCGCGCTCGTGGGCCCTCTCGCTCGTCATGGCCGCGGGGCTCGGCCTGTTCGTCGCCGTGGCCACCACCAGCCTGCCGTACCTGGTGTCCTCTCCCACGACGGATCCGCACTTCGGCGCGCTCAACCAGTGCCTCGCGGAGGCGCTGAAGGGCCCTCGGCTGGGCTGGGCCGTGGCGCCGGATGCCTCGCGCACGGCCACCTTCAGCGCTCGCGCCGTGGCGCTCTGCCGCAAGGACGGGCCGGCCGCCGTGTTCCCCGCGCCGGGCGTCCGGGACATCACCTTCGATGGCCAGGGGCGCCTGTGGGTGGCCACCGGCGAGCAGCTGCTGCGCGAGGAGGCCGGCCAGCTCGTGCCCATGGGGGACTTCGCCCCGATCTCTCTCGCGGGACACGCCGCGGGGGTGATCGCCCTGGACGGCGAGGGGCAGCTGCTCTCCATCTCCCCCCAGGGAGAGGTGCTGGGGGCAGCCCGACTGCCTGCCCCGGGAGCGCTCTCGGTAGGCCCGGGCGGCATGCTGGCGGCAGTCGTCATCGGCGGTGGAGTGGTCGCCTACGAGGCGAGCACCCTCACGCCCCTTCGTGCCGAGGCCCCCTGCCAGGTCGAAGGGCTGTGGTGGCTGGACGCTCCCGAGCGCGTGCTGCTGGCCTGCGGCCCGGGCCAGGCCAGCGCGCTCTCGTTCGATCTCAAGACGGGCCAGAGCACGAAGGTGCCGCACCGCGTCAGGGCGCCTGCACGACGGCTCTCCGGGCGGCCTCTCTACGTTCAGGGCTGCGACGGACTTCCGTGCACGGCTTCGGCCCCCTGAAGCGTTAGCAGAAAGCCCAAGGCCCCTGGATTCACTTGGAGCATGGGCCCTCGATCGAATGAGGTTGAGTTCTGAACCGTTGACCCAGGCGGCTTCGCTCGGCAGTCGACAAGACTGCGAACTCTTCTAGAAGTCGGCTCTTGGATACGCGCCCCTCGCGGTGGCGTGGGCCCCCATCCTCAGCTGAGGTTCATCTCTTGGACGCGAACGACAATCCTCCCTCCGATGGCAAGAAGCGCGGCACCCGCCGCAAGGATCAAGCCAGCGGAGCCGCGGCTCCCCAGACGGATCCGAAGGGTCCGGGCAACCGGGTCAAGTCCCGCCTCGCCGGGGTGAAGGCCGAGGAAGGCGAGCCCATTGCCGCGGAGGAGTCCGTGGCCAGCCCTCACGCCAACGGGAATGGCACCCGGCGCAACGGCAACGGCAACGGCAAGCACACGGCTGCTGGCGCGCGGGGGCGGCTCGAGTCCACCCGTGGCGCGCGGCCCAATGATCCGCTCTTTCCGCTGCTCACGGCCCTGCAGGCGGCCGAGTCCGGTGACTTCAGCGTGCGCCTGCCCGAGGGCCAGTCGGACGGGATGCTGGACCGCATCGCCCACGCCTTCAACGCGCTGGTGGGCCGCAACGCCACCTTCACGGACGAGATGGTCCGCGTGGAGCGGGTGGTGGGCCGCGAGGGCCGGATGGGCGAGCGCGTGACGCTCGGGGACGTGCGCGGTGGCTGGGCCACCAGCGTCAACTCCATCAACGCGCTGATCGGCGACCTGGTGCTGCCGACGACGGAAGTCGCCCGCGTGCTGGTGGCGGTGGCCGAGGGTGACCTCACCCAGAAGATGGCCCTCGAGATCGACGGCCAGTCCGTGAAGGGCGAGTTCCTGCGCATCGGCACCACCGTGAACACGATGGTGGATCAGCTCCGCGCGTTCGCCTCGGAAGTGACCCGCGTCGCCAAGGAAGTGGGCAGCGACGGCAAGCTGGGCGGTCAGGCCGAGGTGAAGGGCGTTGCCGGGACGTGGAAGGACCTCACCGACAACGTGAACATCATGGCGTCCAACCTGACGGCTCAGGTGCGGAACATCGCCGAGGTGTCCACGGCGGTGGCCAAGGGCGACCTGTCCAAGAAGATCACCGTGGACGCCAAGGGCGAGGTGCTCCAGCTCAAGGACACCATCAACACGATGGTGGACCAGCTCAACAGCTTCGCCGCCGAGGTGACGCGCGTCGCCAAGGAAGTGGGCAGCGACGGCAAGCTGGGCGGTCAGGCCGAGGTGCGCGGAGTCGCGGGTACGTGGAAGGACCTCACGGACAACGTGAACTTCATGGCCTCCAACCTCACCACCCAGGTGCGAAACATCGCCGAGGTGTCCACGGCGGTGGCCAAGGGTGACCTGTCCAAGAAGATCACCGTGGACGCCAAGGGCGAGGTGCTGGAGCTGAAGAACACCATCAACACGATGGTGGACCAGCTCAACAGCTTCGCCGCCGAGGTGACCCGCGTCGCCAAGGAGGTGGGCACCGAGGGCAAGCTGGGTGGCCAGGCCGACGTGAAGGGCGTGTCCGGCACGTGGAAGGACCTAACGGACAACGTGAACTTCATGGCCTCCAACCTCACCACCCAGGTGCGCGGCATCGTCAAGGTGGTGACGGCCGTCGCCAACGGTGACCTGAGCCAGAAGCTGCAGGTGCCGTCGCAGGGTGAGATCGCCGCGCTCGGCGCGACGCTCAACAACATGACGGACACCCTCAACGTCTTCGCCCAGCAGGTGACCAGCGTCGCCCGCACGGTGGGCGTGGAGGGCAAGCTGGGCGCCCAGGCGCAGGTGCCCGGCGCCGCCGGCACGTGGAAGGACCTCACGGACAACGTGAACCTGATGGCGAACAACCTCACCGCCCAGGTGCGAAACATCGCCGAGGTGACGACGTCCGTCGCGAAGGGCGACCTGTCCAAGAAGATCACCGTGGACGTGAAGGGCGAGGTGCTCGAGCTGAAGAACACCATCAACACGATGGTGGACCAGCTGAACTCGTTCGCCGCCGAGGTGACGCGCGTCGCCAAGGAAGTGGGTACGGACGGCAAGCTGGGCGGTCAGGCCGAGGTGAAGGGCGTTGCCGGCACGTGGAAGGACCTCACCGACAACGTGAACTTCATGGCCTCCAACCTCACCACGCAGGTGCGCAACATCGCCCTGGTGACGACGGCGGTCGCGAAGGGTGACCTGTCCAAGAAGATCTCCGTCGACGCTCGCGGCGAGGTGCTGGAGCTGAAGAACACCATCAACACGATGGTGGACCAGCTGAACAGCTTCGCCGCCGAGGTGACCCGCGTTGCCCGCGAGGTGGGTACGCACGGCAAGCTGGGCGGTCAGGCCGAGGTGAAGGGCGTCGCCGGGACGTGGAAGGACCTCACCGACAACGTGAACATCATGGCCTCCAACCTCACCACGCAGGTGCGAGGCATCGCCAAGGTGGTGACCGCGGTCGCCAACGGCGACCTGACCCAGCGCCTGAAGGTGGACGCCAAGGGCGAGGTGGCCGAGCTGGCCGACACCATCAACGCGATGACGGAGACGCTCTCCATCTTCGCGCAGCAGGTGACCGACGTCGCCCGTACCGTGGGCGTGGAAGGCAAGCTGGGCGCCCAGGCCGTGGTGCCGGGCGTCGCGGGCACGTGGAAGGACCTCACGAACAACGTGAACCTGCTCGCCAACAACCTGACCGATCAGGTTCGTAACATCGCCGAGGTGACGACGGCCGTCGCCCGGGGCGACCTGTCCCGCAAGATCACCGTGGACGCCAAGGGCGAGGTGATGGAGCTGAAGAACACCATCAACACGATGGTGGACCAGCTCCGCGCGTTCGCTTCCGAAGTGACCCGCGTCGCCAAGGAAGTGGGTACGGAGGGCAAGCTGGGTGGCCAGGCCGTCGTGCCCGGTGTGTCCGGTGTGTGGAAGGACCTCACCGACAACGTGAACTTCATGGCCTCCAACCTGACGACTCAGGTGCGAGGCATCGTCAAG
Source organism: Hyalangium gracile (assembly GCF_020103725.1). Classification (NCBI taxonomy): domain Bacteria; kingdom Pseudomonadati; phylum Myxococcota; class Myxococcia; order Myxococcales; family Archangiaceae; genus Hyalangium; species Hyalangium gracile. Next base: position 133,938 of record NZ_JAHXBG010000017.1, read on the forward strand.
GTCGTGACGGCTGTCGCCAATGGTGACCTGAGCCAGAAGCTCATCGTGGAGGCGAAGGGCGAGATCGCCGCGCTCGCGGACACCATCAACGCGATGACGCAGACCCTGTCCATCTTCGCCCAGCAGGTGACGGACGTCGCCCGCACGGTGGGTGTGGAGGGCAAGCTGGGCGCCCAGGCCGAGGTGCCGGGCGTCGCCGGGACGTGGAAGGACCTCACCAACAACGTGAACCTGCTCGCCAACAACCTCACGGCGCAGGTGCGAAACATCGCCGAGGTCTCCACGGCGGTGGCCAATGGTGACCTGTCCAAGAAGATCACCGTGGACGCCAAGGGCGAGGTGCTCCAGCTCAAGGACACCATCAACACGATGGTGGACCAGCTGCGCGCCTTCGCCTCGGAAGTCACGCGCGTCGCCAAGGAAGTCGGTACCGAGGGCAAGCTGGGCGGACAGGCCGAGGTGAAGGGCGTGTCCGGCGTCTGGAAGGACCTCACGGACAACGTGAACGCCCTCACCGGCAACCTGACCGACCAGGTGCGAAACATCGCCAAGGTGACCACGGCGGTGGCCAACGGCGACCTGTCCCAGAAGATCACCGTCAGCGTGAAGGGCGAGGTGCTCGAGCTGAAGAACACCATCAACACGATGGTGGATCAGCTGCGCGCCTTCGCCTCGGAGGTGACGCGCGTCGCCAAGGAGGTGGGCACCGAGGGCAAGCTGGGTGGTCAGGCCGACGTGAAGGGTGTGTCGGGTGTGTGGAAGGACCTCACGGACAACGTGAACGTCCTCGCCGGCAACCTGACCGACCAGGTGCGAAACATCGCCAAGGTGACCACGGCGGTCGCCAATGGTGACCTGTCGCAGAAGATCTCCGTCGAGGCCCGCGGTGAGATTCTCGAGCTGAAGAACACCATCAACACGATGGTGGATCAGCTGCGCGCCTTCGCCTCGGAGGTGACGCGCGTCGCCAAGGAGGTGGGGACGGAAGGAAAGCTGGGCGGCCAGGCCGAGGTGCCGGGCGTCGCCGGCACGTGGAAGAACCTCACGGACAACGTGAACTCCATGGCCTCCAACCTCACCGCCCAGGTGCGAAACATCGCCCTGGTGACGACGGCGGTCGCCAACGGTGATTTGTCCAAGAAGATCACCGTGGACGTGAAGGGCGAAATCCTGGAGCTGAAGAACACCATCAACACGATGGTGGACCAGCTGAACTCGTTCGCCTCGGAAGTGACGCGTGTCGCCAAGGAAGTGGGGACGGAAGGAAAGCTGGGCGGCCAGGCCGAGGTGCGTGGCGTGTCCGGCACCTGGAAGGACCTCACGGACAACGTGAACTCCATGGCCCGCAACCTCACCACCCAGGTGCGAGGCATCGTCCGCGTGGTGACGGCCGTCGCCAACGGCGACCTGAAGCAGAAGCTCGTCGTGGACGCCAAGGGCGAGGTGGCCGCGCTCGCGGAGACCATCAACAACATGACCGACACGCTGGGCACCTTCGCCGAGCAGGTCTCCACGGTGGCCCGCGAGGTGGGCGTCGAGGGGAAGCTGGGCGGTCAGGCCCGTGTGCCCGGTGTCGCCGGCACGTGGAAGGACCTCACCGACAACGTGAACTTCATGGCCTCCAACCTCACCACGCAGGTGCGCGGCATCGTCAAGGTGGTGACGGCCGTCGCCAATGGTGACCTGGGCCAGAAGCTGGTGGTGGACGCCAAGGGCGAGGTGGCCGCGCTGGCCGAGACCATCAACAGCATGACGGACACGCTGGGCACCTTCGCCGAGCAGGTGACGACGGTGGCCCGCGAGGTGGGTATCGAAGGAAAGCTGGGTGGTCAGGCCCGCGTGCCCGGCGCGCGCGGCACGTGGCGGCAGCTCACGGACAACGTGAACCAGCTGGCCGGCACGCTGACCTCGCAGCTGCGCGCCATCTCGGACGTGGCCACCGCGGTGACCAAGGGCGACCTGACCCGCAGCATCACCGTCAGCGCCGAGGGCGAAGTGGCCGCGCTGAAGGACAACATCAACCAGATGATCTTCAACCTGCGTGAGACCACGCAGAAGAACCAGGAGCAGGACTGGCTCAAGACGAACCTGGCGAAGTTCAGCGGCATGATGCAGGGCCAGAAGAACCTGGAGGCCGTCAGCCGCCTCATCATGAGCGAGCTGACGCCGCTGGTCGGCGCCCACCACGGCGCCTTCTTCCTCGCGGACCAGGAAGGCAACATGCCGGTGCTCAAGCTCACCAGCACCTACGCCTACCGTGAGCGCAAGAACATCTCCAACCGCTTCCGCCTGGGTGAGAGCCTGGTCGGGCAGTGCGCCCTGGAGAAGAAGACCATCCTGCTCACCAAGGTGCCGCCGGACTACATCGCCATCTCCTCCGGCCTGGGTGAGTCCACCCCGCTCAACATCATCGTCCTGCCCGTCCTCTTCGAGGGCGAGGTGAAGGCGATCATCGAGCTGGCCAGCTTCCACCCGTTCAGCGCCATCCATCAGATCTTCCTGGATCAGCTCACCGAGAGCATCGGCGTGGTCCTGAACATGATCATGGCCAACATGCGCACCGAGGAGCTGCTGCAGCAGTCGCAGAGCCTCACGCAGGAGCTGCAGAGCCAGTCCAAGGAGCTCACCCAGCAGCAGGAGGAGCTCAAGCGCACCAACACCGAGCTGGAGGCGCAGGCGCTCGAGCTGGAGGAGAAGGCCAAGCAGCTCGAGGAGCAGAACACCCGCGTCGAGGAGAAGAACCGCGAGGTGGAGCTGGCCCGCGCCAGCCTGGAGGAGAAGGCCGAGCAGCTCACCATCATCTCCAAGTACAAGAGCGAGTTCCTGGCCAACATGAGCCACGAGCTGCGCACCCCGCTCAACTCGCTGCTCATCCTCGCCAAGCTGCTGTCGGACAACAAGGACGGCAACCTCAGCACCAAGCAGGTGGAGTACGCCAACACCATCTACGCCAGCGGCGGCGATCTGCTCACCCTCATCAACGAGATCCTCGACCTGTCCAAGGTGGAGGCCGGCAAGATGCAGGTGGAGCCTCGGGACATCCTCCTGAGCGAGCTCAACCAGTTCGTCGATCGCTCCTTCCGCCCGGTGGCCGAGCAGAAGAACCTCTCGTTCACCGTGGAGCTGGCGCCCAACACGCCGCGCTCCATCCGCACCGACCCGCAGCGGCTGCAGCAGATCCTCAAGAACCTGCTGTCCAACGCGTTCAAGTTCACGGACACCGGCAGCGTGAGGATGGTGGTCAAGCCCGCCGAGAAGAACGTGCGCCTGGAGCACGAGGTGCTGCGCAAGGCCAGGCGCGTCATCGCCTTCGCCGTCATCGACACCGGCATCGGCATCCCCAAGGACAAGCAGAAGCTCATTTTCGAGGCCTTCCAGCAGGCGGACGGCTCCACCGCCCGCAAGTACGGGGGCACCGGCCTGGGCCTGTCCATCTCGCGCGAGATCGCCAAGCTGCTGGGTGGAGAGATCCACGTGGAGAGCGAGCCCGGCAAGGGCAGCACCTTCACGCTGTACATGCCGCCCGAGTACGTGGGGCCCGACGATGAGGGCGTGGCGCCGTCCTCTCCGCCCGCGCCTCCGCTGCCGCTGCCTCCGGCCCCGACGCCGGTCCGCGCGGCGACGGAGCCGGCTCCCGCGCCTCAGCAGATCCTCACGCCGCCCCCCGTGGCGGAGAACGGACACGTGCTGGACGCGGCCCTGCCGCCGCCCTCGCCGGATCCGCTGCTGGCGCCGCTCATGGTGGAGGACGACCGGGAGCACATCCGCGAGGGAGACCGCGTCCTGCTCATCATCGAGGATGACCTGAAGTTCGCCCGCATCATGGCGCAGATGGCGCGCGAGAAGGGCTTCAAGGTCCTGGTGGCCAGCCGCGGCGACAGCGGCCTGTCCATGGCCAACGAGTACCTGCCCCACGCCATCACCCTGGACATCCAGCTGCCGGTGGTGGACGGCTGGAGCGTGCTGGAGCGCCTCAAGCGCAACCCGCGCACGCGCCACATCCCCGTCCACGTCATCAGCGTGATGGACAAGCACCTGGGCAACACCCAGGGCGCCTTCGGCTACCTCACCAAGCCGGTGAGCAAGGAGGGCCTGGAGCACGTCTTCGGTCAGCTCGCCCGCTTCCTGGAGCGCAAGGAGCGCCGGCTGCTGCTCGTCGAGGACGACGACGTGCAGCGCGACAGCCTGCACAAGCTGCTGGGCGAGGGGGACGACGTGAAGGTGACGGCCGTGCCCACCGGACAGGACGCCCTGAGCGCGCTGGACAAGGGCGAGTTCGACTGCCTCGTCATCGACCTGCTGCTGCCGGACATGGACGGCACCAAGCTGGTGGAGGAGGTGAAGACCCAGCCGCGCTTCCGGGACCTGCCCATCGTCGTCTACACCGGCAAGGAGCTCACGGCGAAGGACGAGGCCCGCCTCAAGCGCTACACCGGCAGCGTCATCCTCAAGAGCGGGCCCAAGAGTCCGGACCAGCTTCTGGGCGACACCGCGCTCTTCCTCCACCGGCTGGACCAGCACCTCACGCCGCGCGCCCGCCAGGCGCTGGCGCAGCGCGACGGCGGCCACGACGCGGACCTGGCCGGCAAGAAGGTCCTCGTCGTGGATGACGACATGCGCAACATCTTCGCGCTCACCAGCGTCCTGGAGAACCACGGCCTCCAGGTCTCCTTCGCCGAGAACGGCCGCGCGGCCATCGATGCCCTCAGGAAGCAGCCCGACGTGGACGTGGTGCTGATGGACATCATGATGCCGGAGATGGACGGCTACGAGACCATGCGAGCGATTCGCCAGGATCTCCAGCTTTCCAGGCTTCCCATCATCGCCGTCACCGCGAAGGCGCTGAAGGACGACCGGGAGAAGTGCATGGCCGCTGGCGCGAGCGACTACCTGCCCAAGCCGGTGGACACCGACAAACTCATCGAACTCATCCGTTTGTGGGTGAACGCCTGAGTTGGATAGCGCACGACTCGTGCCCTTCCGGGCTTCTGTCCGGAAGGGCGCGGGCCTAGCTTTCCGAAGGCGCCACACCCCCGGGGCCACGTTTGCTCAGCATGATTCCCATCGAATCCTCCACCGATCGCGTTCCCGAGAGCGCGCCGCGCCAACGGGCCAGCATCCTGATGGTGGATGACCACCCCTCCAACCTCCTGGCGCTCGAGGCCATCCTCGAGCCGCTGGGGCAGGAACTCATCAAGGCCACCAGCGGCGAGGAGGCCCTCAAGTTTCTCCTGCAGCGCGACGTCGCCGTCATCCTCATGGACGTGCAGATGCCGGGGATGGACGGCTTCCAGACGGCGGCCTTCATCAAGCAGCGCGAGCGCACGCGCACCATCCCCATCATCTTCCTCACCGCGCTCAGCCGGGACGCGGCCCACATCTTCAAGGGCTACGCGCACGGCGCGGTGGACTACCTGCTCAAGCCGTTCGATCCGGAGATCCTCCGCTCCAAGGTCAGCGTCTTCGTGGACCTGTTCCTCAAGGAGCAGCAGCTCCAGCGGCAGGCGGCGCTCTTGCGCCAGAAGGAGCGCGAGGCGCTGGAGCGCCAGAGCGAGCTGCGCTACCGGCGGCTGCTGGACGCACTGCCCGCGGCGATGTGGGCGGCGCGCGCGGATGGGACGATGTACTACGCCAACCAGGTGTGGCAGGCGTACACCGGGCGACAGGGGGGAGAGCTCTCCCTGGAGCTCTTCCTGGAGGATGTGCACCCCACGGAGCGCGAGGAGATGCGGCGCGTGTGGGAGGAGGCGGTGCGGCAGGGGGTGCAGTCGGAGCGCGAGTTCCGCATGCGGCGCCATGATGGGACGTGGCGCTGGCACCTGGCGCGCGCGGTGCCGGAGAAGGACGAGCACGGGCGGCTGGTGGGCATCATCGCCGTGGCCACGGACATCGACGACAAGAAGCGCACGGAGGATGCGCTGGCGCGCTTCAAGGCCACGCTGGACGCCACGCTCGACTGCGTCCTCATGTTCGAGCCCGAGGGGCTCACGCTCACCTACGCCAACGCCGGCGCGGCCCGGCAGCTGGACACGACGGTGGAGGAGCTGCTGGGCAGCAGCGTGCTGGGGGTGGAGGCCGGCGTGGACGAGGTGGGCTTCCGCCAGCTGCTCGCGCCGCTGGTGAGCGGGACGCTCCCAAGCCAGACGTATACCACCACCCACCGGCGCCGGAATGGGACGGAGGTTCCGGTGGAGGTGGTGCTCCAGTACGTCGCGGCGGGCGGAGGACAGGGGCGCTTCGTCTCCGTGGCGCGCGACGTCACCGAGCGCCAGCGCGCCGAGGCCGCGCTGCGGATGGCCAACGAGGCCAAGGATGCCTTCCTCGCCGCGGCCAGCCATGAGCTGCGCACGCCGCTGGCGGCGGCCAAGGGCCACGCCCACCTGGCGATGCTCAAGCTGGGCGGGCAGACGGACAACGGGCCCGGCAAGTCGCTGACGATCATCAACCGGCAGATCGATCGGATGACGAAGCTGGTGGAGGAGCTGCTGGACATCAGCCGCCTGCAGGCCGGGCGCCTGTCGCTGGAGGTGGAGCGCTTCGATCTGGCCGGGCTGGTGCGCGAGACGTGCGAGCGCATGACGGTGCTCTCGCAGGCCCACCCGCTGCGGGTGGACGCGCCCGAGAAGCTCGAGGGGCTGTGGGATCGCGGACGGCTGGATCAGGTGCTCACCAACCTGGTGTCCAACGCCATCCGCTACTCGCCGGAGGGCGGCGAGGTGAAGGTGCGGGTGGTGGAGGAGGACACGGGGGTGCACCTGACGATCCAGGACCAGGGCGTGGGCATCCCTCCGGAGAAGCAGGGGCTCATCTTCGAGCGGTTCGGGCGCGCGCACGGCTCCCGGTACGGAGGCCTGGGGCTGGGGCTGACGATCAGCCAGGGCATCGTGGAGCAGCACGGTGGGCGCATCTGGGTGGAGTCCCGCGGCGTTCCCGGTGAGGGCTCCACCTTCCACGTGTGGCTGCCGCGCGAGGTGGCGCAGGCGAGCGCCGCCGCCGCCGCCACGACCCATTCCACGCCGCAACCCCAGGTGTCGGCGGGCTGAGCCACGGTGGAGCACGGGAAGTCCCCTGTCTCCAGGGGTCCGAGTGAGATGCACTCGCGCGTGGGCGCGCATGACTGGGCGTCCACCCCGCTGGGCCGGGTCGAGTCCTGGCAGCCCAGCCTGGCGGTGCTCGTCAAGACGCTGCTCGCCTCGCGCTACCCCATGGTGCTCACCTGGGGGCCTCGGCTCATCCAGATCTACAACGACGCGTACTCCCGGCTCATTGGAGACAAGCACCCGTCCGCGCTCGGCGAGGACATCCGCGTCACGCTGGCCGAGGCCTGGGACACGCTGGGGCCGCTCATCCAGGAGGTGATGGCCACCGGCCGCGCCAACTGGATCCCCGCGCTGCTGCTCCTGCTGGAGCGCAACGGCTACCGCGAGGAGTCCTACTTCAGCGTCTCGCACGCTCCGGCGGAGGACGACGCGGGCGCCATCGCCGGCATGCTCGCGGTGTGCAGCGAGGTGACGGAGCAGGTGCTGGGCGAGCGGCGGCTGCGGCTGCTGAGGGACTTGTCCTCCAAGGCCAGCGAGATGCGCACCATGGCGCGGACGTGCCAGGACGTGGCGGCGACCGTCTCCGAGCACCCGCTGGATGTGCCCTTCGCGCTGCTCTACCTGCGCGCCGCGGATGGACGGACGCTGAAGCTCAGCGGCGTGGTGGGCCTGGAGGCGGGCGGGGCGGCGAGCCCGGCCTCCGTCTCGCTGGCGGAGGAGGGTGGTGCGTGGCCGCTGGCGCGGGCCGCCGCGGGCGAGACGGTGCGGGTGGACGACGTGACGCGCCACCTGGCGGTGAAGGGCGGGCCGTGGGGAGACGCGGTCCGCTCGGCGCTGGTGATGCCGATTGCCTCCTCGGAGCAGTCGGCGCCGCTCGGCGTGCTGGTGGCGGGGCTCAGCCCCAACCGGGCGCTGGATGAGGGGTACGCCTCCTTCTATGCGCTGCTGGGGAGCCAGGTGTCCGTGGCGCTGCGCAACGCTCAGGCCTACGAGGAAGAGCGGCGCCGGGCCGAGGTGCTCGCGGAATTGGACCGCGCCAAGACGGCCTTCTTCAGCAACGTCTCCCACGAGTTCCGCACGCCCCTCACGCTGATGCTGGGGCCGCTGGAGGATCTGCTCGCCACGGACCGCCTGCCCCCCCAGGCGCGGGAGGAGCTGCGGCTCGTCCACCGCAACGCCATGCGGCTGCTGCGGCTGGTGAACACGCTGCTGGACTTCAGCCGCCTGGAGGCGGGCCGGCTCGAGGCGAGCTTCGAGCCGACGGACCTGGCCACCTTCACCACCGAGCTGGCCAGCAGCTTCGACTCGGCGGTGGAGCGCGCGGGGCTGACGCTGATGCTGGACTGCCCTCCGCTCCCGGCGCCCACGTACGTGGACCGGGAGATGTGGGAGAAGATCGTCCTCAACCTGCTGTCCAACGCGCTCAAGTTCACCTTCGAGGGCGGCATCCACGTGCGGCTGCGCGAGCAGGCCGGGCAGGCCGTCCTGGAAGTCTCGGACACCGGGACGGGGATTCCCCAGGCGGACCTGCCGCACCTCTTCGAGCGCTTCTACCGGGTGCGGGGAGCGAAGAGCCGCACGCACGAGGGAACGGGCATCGGGCTCTCGCTCGTGCGGGAGCTGGTGCGGATGCACGGTGGCGAGGTGCGGGTGGAGAGTCAGCAGGGGCGTGGCACCACCTTCACCGTGTCCATTCCGCAGGGCGTGGCCCACCTGGAGGCCGAGCGGATCCGCGCTCCCCGACTGCTGTCCTCCACGGCGAGCGGCGTGGCGCCCTTCCTGGAGGAGGCCGCGCGCTGGGGAGGCAGCGAGGCAGGGGACGCGGGTGGACGGGAGGAGCGCTCGGCTCCCACGGGGCGCATCATCCTGGCCGACGACAACGCCGACATGCGTGACTACGTCCGGCGCGTCCTCTCTTCCTCGTTCGAAATCGAGGCGTTCCCGGACGGGCAGGCGGCGCTGGAGGCGGCCCTGGCCCACCCGCCGGACCTGGTGCTCACCGACGTGATGATGCCGGGCCTGGATGGCTTCGCGCTGCTCCGGGCGCTGCGGGAGGATCCGCGCACGCGCGGGCTGCCAGTGGTGATGCTGTCCGCCCGCGCCGGTGAGGAGGCCGCCATCGAGGGCCTGGAGGCGGGCGCGGATGACTACCTGGTGAAGCCCTTCAGCGCCCGGGAGCTTCGGGCGCGCGTGCGCTCCAACGTGGAGCTGGCGCGCATGCGCCGGGAGCTGAGCCGCCAGGAAGGGCTCGCGGTGAGCCTGCGCGAGGCCATCCAGGCCCGGGACGAGTTCCTGTCCGTCGCCAGCCACGAGCTGAAGACGCCCCTGGCGGCCTTCCGGCTGCAGCTGGACCTCATCGAGCGCCAGCTCCCGCCCGAGTCTCGTGCGCTCCTGAGCCAGCGGCTCGGCATCGCCGCCCGGCAGGTGCAGCGGCTGCACGGCCTGGTGGAGACGCTGCTGGATGTCTCGCAGATCTCCATGGGGCGGCTGAGCCTCCGGCTCGAGGACGTGGACCTGTCCGGCCTGGTGAGGGAGACGGTCGAGCGGATGCGCGAGGAGCTGGAGCGCGCGGGCTCTCCGGTGACGCTGGAGACGCAGGGTCCGCTGGTGGGCCGGTACGATCGGCTGCGCATCGAGCAGCTGGTGACGAACCTGCTCTCCAATGCGGCCCGCTACGGCGAGCAGAAGCCCGTCGAGGTGCAGGTCCGCGAAGTAGGAGGCAGCGCGGTGCTCACGGTGAAGGACCAGGGCATCGGCATTGCTCCCGAGGACCGGAGCCGCATCTTCGAGCGGTTCGAGCGGGCCGTCTCCGTCCGGAAGTACGGGGGCTTCGGGCTGGGGCTGTGGATCGCGCGCCAGGTGGTGGAGGCGCACGGCGGCCGCATCCAGGTGGACAGCACCCCGGGGCAGGGCTCGGCCTTCACCGTGGAGCTGCCACACCGTGGCGGTGACGGACGCACGGCCTGTATCCGGCGAGGGGGTGGTGCTGGATAGCAGCGGGTTCGCGCTCTGCACGGAGCCGGTGCAGCAGTCCTCGCCGAGGGTGGCGTTCGATGGGACGAACTACGTGGCGGCCTGGGCGGGCTACCGGTGGGACTCGTCCTGGGCTGTGTACGCCACTCAGGTGACGAGCAAGGGCTCTGTCGTCACGCCGAACGGCTTCTCGGTTGTCTACAACGCTCGGCAGACGGCCAGCGGTCCTTCGTCGTCGTGTCGCGCTACGACTCGGAGCCGAACCAGGACAGCCCGGCGCGTCCGCGGCACCCTTCTAGCTCAAGCACCTGGACTGCAGGCTGTCGTCCAGCGTGACCGAGAGCACGCTGGACGTGCACGGAAAGAGGGAATTGAAGTGTCCCAGGAAATGTCAGACATGTCCGGTATGAATTCCTCTACGTGACGCCACTCAGGGCGTCGCCGAAAGGGTGCATTTGCAAATGCATAAGTCATTGCTGTCTCTCGGGCTTTTGATCGGCATGACAGGGGGCGGCTGCGCGGGTTTCGACGAGGCCGAGGCGCTGGACTCCTCCATGTCGGCGGACACGACCTCCCAGGTCACCCGAGCCCTGAGCACCCATGTCACCGGCACCAGTCCGATCACCTTCGTTGCCATGTCGGGGAACGAGACGACGCCGTACGATCAATCGGCCACGTCGGTGGTGGCGTACACGCGGGACTCAACCACTGGGGAGTTCACGGCCTACCCGGGCACGGGCTCGGCGGACGGCACCATCTCCGTGCCGAGCGTCCCCTCCGGGCGCATCTATCTGAAGCTGGGCTCGCGCTACCTGGTGAGCACCGGACGCTCGTTCGATCTGGGCTCTACGGAGTGGGGCCGAGATGGCGCCTTCGCCTCGCTGTCCACACCCGTGACGGTGTCCGCCACCGGCCTGTCCCCCTGGCAGTCGGGGGACTACCTGGACATGTATTCGCTGAACCCCGGCGCGTTCGGCTACATCGACTCCAACGCGACGGGGTTCCCCCAGGCGGGCGCTACGTCGCTCTCGGGGATGAGCTTCGATTACGCCAACATGCTCAATCCGGTGCTGCTCGACAGCAGCCGCGGGGATCTGTTCTCACTGGCGCAGATGCGGCTGCAGACGAGCCCGAATGGGGTGCCCTACCGCGCCATGCACAAGGTGCTCCTCACGAGCATGACCCAAGTCGACGGCCAGCCCGTCACCGTCAGCGGCACCTTCACCCAGCCCGTCGCGACGGGTACCTTCGGGGTGGACTGGAGGCGCTCGGCCTTCGAGGCGATGCGCACCCAGGTGAACCCAAGCGCGGTCAGCACGTACAACGAGATCTGGATGTCCGCCCGGCCGGCCGCGCTGAGCTCGGCGCTCGCATCCATCAGCGGCCCGCCGCTGCTCGTGAAGCTCAATCCTGACGCGCAGCGGACCGACATCGTCACGGGGAACATGGCGTACAACAACCCGCTCCCGGCGACGTGGCAGAAGGTGGCGCTCGTCGCCGCGGGCTTTACGAAGAGCTACGCGCTGGGGACCGCGACGCCCTACACCATGAGCGTGGACATCCGCGTGGATCAGGAGGCGAGCGCGTTCGCGGCCGCGCCTGTGCAGCCGCTCATCGGGCCGGTGCAAGCGCCCCTGGTGAACACGCGGGGCGCGTTCCAGAACCTCACGGGCGTGGGGACTGACGCCTCCCTGCGCTGGTCCAAGCCGCTGGTCGGCACGGCCACGAACTACGTGGTGAACATCTACCGGCTGGGCGTGAGCAATGGCCGCACCACCGTCACGCGAGTGGCGGCGCTGCACACGGATCTCCAAAGCGTGTATCTGCCCCCAGACGTGCTGCAGGCGGGCCAGACGTACTTCGCGGAGATCCAGAGCTGGTACCAGCCCGGTTCGGACCTGGCGACGAGCCCGTACATGCGCTCGCTGCCTCGAGGCCGCGCCAGCGTGCTCACCGGCACGTTCAGCCCGTAGGCGCTGAAGTTCCAGGAAGGGAGCGAAGCCCGCTTCCTCCCTTCCTGCAGGCCCAGCGGGACAGGGTCCATCAACGCCAGGACCATTGAGGCGCCCCGTGGGCGTGGCAGCGCGTTCTAGAGGCAGTGGGAGCAGCCAGCGCGGTGCTCCCCGGGCGCGCTCTCTTGCCCGGTTTCCGCACTGCCAAGCTGCGGGCGCGCGCCACCGGGCCGAGCTGGAGCCGTCCGCCGCGCGCACCATCGGGCCGAGCTGGGATTGTGCGGGCGTTTCCCGTGCCCTACCGCTTCGATTTCGCGGGCGGCTGGATGCCGTATTGTGCTGCCTCGCGTCGGGCGTGCTCGATCCCGTCAAGCATCTGTTGGCGCGAAGGGCGATCCTTGCGTCGCCTCAAGACCCTGCGCCTTGTGTCCGCCAACATCTCAAAAGCGTCTCGGGTTTGCTCCGGGAAGTTGTGCAAGGACTGCACATAGATCGTCGAGATCTGGTAGCGGCTCCAGAGATTCGGGAAGCCCAGCCGTTTGAGCCTGCGTAGCCACTGGCCAAAATCTTTCCATGGGCGATCCATCCTGAATGCCGCGTTCAATGCGTCCTCTGCCGTCAGGCGCTTGAGGTGCAGGCGTTCGCCAGGAGTTCGCGCCTCTCGTGCAAACTGTCGCTCTAGATCCTTGAGCGCGGCCACGTAGGCGTCAAAAGGCACTTCTGCGAAGATCATTCCGAGGGTGAGCCACTGGCGTTCCTCGGCAACCTTGTTCCACCATTCCCAACGAAGGCGGGCCACGGCTAGAAGCCTCCGAGACATTCAAAGTCGTTGACCTCTTTGGGCCAGTAGCCCAGCCCCATGCACTGGTCGTAGCAGGACGCGCAGATGGTGCGGCCATGCTGCCCGCGCTTCTCGTACTCGCCTCCGAGTGCGATGCACTGATTCCAATACTCGCGGCATTGCTGATCCCTCTTCCGTCTGTCGGGAGGGGCTGCATCCGTGGGGGGCGGGTACGGATCCGTAGTGGGGGGCGGGGGCGGGTACGGATTCGGATCCGTCCGGGGCGCTTGCTTGGGTGCCCGAGTGGGTGCCTTCCCAGGGTCTATAGCCCCGCAGCGTTCGAACTCGCCCGGGTGCTGTTTAAGGCAGCAGGAAACGGTGCTGTCAAACGGGCCGCAGGCAGCCTGCGCGATGGAATCCGTGCGCTGCGCGGTTTCCTGCCCGTATGCGGCAGCCCCATCCGCAGAGCCCGATCCGCCGGTGCCCTGATGGGCAGCTTGCGTCGAACTACAGCCCACACCGGCTAACAGGCTGGCGCAGATCAGGAGCGCACAGCTCAGGCGCCAAGAGTTGGCGTGATGGGTCATGGGGCCTCCGGGCACAGCCCGAGTGATCGGAGTTATCGCAAGTTCCCGGGACAGATTGCGCACACACCAATACGTCAGACGAGATTTTAGCACCTAACAAGTCCCATGCCATCCCAGCCTATGACCTACGAAGTCCTCTGGCACGCACCGACTTGGAAAGTTCATGCTCGCAGAGGGCGGGTAGTTGAATAGGACTTGGAGAGTCCTACGGTATGTCCCCCGTGCCGAGGTGGACCTGTACGCGGCGCCCGAACTGGAGCTGTCCGACGCGCGCGCCCTGAGCCGAGCTGGAGCCGTCCGCCGCGCGCTCCGGGCCGAGCTGGAGCTGTCCGACGTGCGCGCGTGCCAAGGGGCCGAGCTGTTACGGAGAAAGTCCCGCTGAAGTTCCGTTGTCAGCCCCGTATCAGCGCCGCGCCCGCGACACGGCCAACGATTCCGCCGCGCCGCACGGCGGTTGATCCGCTCGCGCGCATTGGCCCTTGGTTGCCCGTCTGCACGCTTCCCGATCTGCTGTCACGTTTCGCCTGTGGCCTAGACACCCGCCGTTGCCATGTGTCACTTCTGCCCGGGTCGTCGTGGGCTGTTCGGTGAGTTGAAAGGGCGGGTTAGCGAGGCGGGCGGGGGCGAGCGCCCTCCGTTGTTTCAATGGCGGTGGTCTTCACCTCTCACAACACCGGCGACGGAGCACCAGGGGGCGGCCGGCCAAGGAAAGCAATCCGCCTGATGGGCACCGCTGCGACGAATGCACTGGCTCCAGGGGCGTGACAAGCTGCCGGATCGAACCCTCCCGACCAGGGGCTCGACCATGGGTGACTGGAATACGCTTCACGTCTTCGATGACCGGAGGTTCCACGAGGAGACCGTGCCCAGGCTGCGAGGGCGGAAAGGGAGCCTCGAGGAGCACTACACGAGGTATCTGAGAACGTGCCCGCGTGGTGAGTGCGACCTGGGAATCGCGGAGATCATCGAGATCTCCCGTCAATTCAGCGAGGACTTCACGAGCCACCCTGGGTACTCCACCGACACCGGACAGGGCGGGGAAAGGAACTTCATCGGCTCCCAGCCCTGGGAATACCACTACAGGCGATTCTTCGAGTTCATCGTCTTTGCTGAATGCGCGAGCTTCTACCCGTACTTCAGGATGGGGAAGCTCTTCTTCAGAGGGGCGGTGGACGTGAGACCGGGGGCCACCGCCGTGGGTGGCCTCCTGGCCCGTGTCGTGGATGGCTACCGCGACAACCCATGGACCTGGGATGGCGATGGCATCCGAGGTTGGCTGAGTGCCACGGAGGCCAAGGTGCTGAACGACGCGGACAGCATCATCCCCACGGAGAGCGAGTATGCGAGATACGTGGAGGAGTTCAGGCGGTTCCTGGACGTCGTGACGAAGAACGACCTGGGACTGCTCTCCGCCGTCAATCTCGCGGAAGCGCGGCTGAGCGGCAGTCCGTCCCCCATCGACAATGAGAAGCTCTGGAAGGGGGTAGAGCTGGAGGAGCTGATGGGTCGCGAGCCGCCGAAGCTCGCTTGACCCATCCCTCCCACCGCACCGCCGAGAAGGAAGACGGTGAGGACTCCACCAGCTCAGTGGCAGACGGCGCGCTCCGCCAGCACGTTCAGGTGGCCCGCGGCATCTCCCGTCAGCGACACGGCATAGAGCCCCCTTTCGAAGCTCCCGTTGCTGAAGCTGACCCGGGCGTAAGGGGCGAGCACCGTGCCCTGGAAGCTGTAGCCAGAGGCGGTGATCGAGGCGGCATCCACGAAGTTGTAGAGGATGTCCCGCGACTGGATGCCCCCGCTGAGCGTGGTGCCGAAGCCGGTGAAGGTGGCCGCGGCCCCGCGGATGTTGACGACGGCCAGCGAGCCGGCTGGCGGGTTGATGGACAGGAGCGCGGCCCCCGTGAAGGCACTGGCCTTCACCTCGAACGTGTTCGTCTGGGAATCCGTGCCGCGCAGCATCACGCCGCCCCAGGGCGCGCGCCTCGTGGAGCCATTGGCCGGCACCCGCGAGAGCCAGGCGGACTGCGCGCGCAGCGCGGTGAAGCGGGCCTGGAAGTCGATGGGCTTGCCCTGGGACACACCGCTGCCCGCTGGGAAGGAGACGGTGCTGTCCGTGCTGACGTTGTCTCCGTGGACGGCGCTCCCCCCGACGGCGCCGCGCGCGAGGGGCAGGGTCCGGCCCGCGATCAGCGCCGGGGAGAGCGAGCCGCTCGGCACGGCCTGACCCACCGCGAAGTCCGTCAGGTGATGTCTCCTCCCGCGGCCACTCTGCCCTCCACGTGGTGGCCTCCCGCGTAGTCGCCGAGCAGAAAGAGGTTGTGCTCGCTCAGACGCACCGGGATGCAGCTGGGATCCGCGGTCCACAGGGCCGCTCTCGGCCGATAGTCGCTCCCCTCCATGAGCGAGTAGCCCACCACCTGCCCCGCTGGAGAATGCTTCCGAGGTCGGCAGCGTCGAGCCGACGGCTCGGGTGGTACTACCCGGGAGCAGCAGTCCTCGCACCTAGTTCATGGCATGGATTTCCGTGAACCGCTCTGAATCCAGCACGACTTTGTTCTCATGGGTCACCAGATCATAGACACCGGTGATGGGATGGCCCGTGCTGTCTTCCGCGAGATAGTAGACGCGATTGTCGTTCGTCGAAATGGAGGTGACGTTATAGCCTGACAGGATGAAGACAGGATTGGGCTCACCGCGCTTGACGACAGTCACCTTGCTGAGCTCGCGCACGATGAAATAATCACCGGTCTTGTACAGCACGGAATTCGAGCCGCAGCTTAAGCACTCGGGAGTGCCGGGACTGAATCCGTATTCATTGACAAGTGTGATGTCGCCGTGAACGTCAACTGCACCCAGATAATAAAGGCTGTGGTCGCTCCCCAGTCCCTGAGTAAGCACCACGGCTCCGTTCTCACTGCGTACGCGCTCATGGTTCAGCGCGAAGGGGGCGCTTTCCGTGCGCTCACCGGTAGCCATGTCGATCACCCTGTTGGGCTGGCAATCATCAATCAGCGCGTGGGTGGCATCCAGAGCCACCATGCCCGGACCGTTGCAGCCCATGACATTGTAGCGCACGCCGTTGACCGTATTGAGAATCTGGTGAACGGAGTTGTCACTGATGATGGCGAAGTTACCAGACATGCTGTTCACGAGCGGCCGGGTGAGCGTGGTTTGTATTGTCTCCAACGTCAAGGTCGCCTTTCTGAGCACTTTGCTGGTGACAAATGCAACATCGCCGTTGTCGTTCTCCCCAATGAAGTGCCCGATGTCTGCTGGGAGTTCGCCGGAAGTATTGTCGGGCTTCACGTAGAAGGTCCGGAGGTCATCCGTTCCCGTGGCACGAGTGGTGACGATCACCCCCCAGGAGATGGGATGGGCACTCACCACTTCAATCCCTTCGAGGACGGGAGTGACATTGCTATTCGCTTCAATCTTGAAGAGGTTTGATTCCGGAGCCTTTGAACTCCCGGAGTCGAGGCCCTTACGGAGAAGGGCCTTTGCACCCGAGAGGTTGAAGTCAGGGGCGGAGCCTTCATCACCGCAGGCGATGGCAGCCGCAGAGAGGACAATCAGTGAGGCAAGAGTCTTTTTCATGGGTCTAAACATCGTCAAGTCGCAGGTTGACAGCTTCTTCTGGGGGGCATGGGAGCCTGATCCCTGAAGAGGGGCTGAGCCTAGGCCGAGCGCCGAAGGCGGGACTTGAATGAAACGCAGATTCCAGCTTCGGACGGGGGAGCTTCGCGCTGGAGCCGGATGCGCGCCGCCCCCGCCCGTCGCCACGCTCTGACGCCCTTCCCGCGCGCTCAGGGGGCGGTGTTTCCCTGCGCCGCCACGACGGGCTCCCGGACAGGCGGCGCGGAGGCCTTGCGGGTGATGAGCATCACCGCCACGAGGATGGCCCCCATCGCAACGATGGCATAGGGGCCCGGCGTCTCGCCGCCCAGCGCCACGCCGAGCAGCACCGCCACCACCGGGTTCACGTAGGCGTAGCTGGTGGCGATGGCCGGCCGCGCGTTGCGCAGCAGGTAGCCATACGCGCTGAACGCGATGAGCGAGCCGAAGGCCACCAGGTAGACGAACGCCAGCAGGGCCCGGGTGTCCGGCAGGGCGCTCATGCGCTCGCCCACGGAGAGGCTCACCACCAGCAGGACGACCCCGGAGCACAGCATCTGCGTGGCGGTGGCCATCAGCCCCTTGGGCATCGACGGGCTGCGCCGGCCCCAGATGGAGCCAAACGCCCAGCTCACCGGCGCCAGCAGCAGCGCGAGCACCGCGCCCCAGTGCTCGCCCAGCTCGCCCCCCTTGTTGAGCAGGACGATGCCGAAGAAGCCCAGCGCCAGCCCCCAGCGCTCGGCCCGGCCGGGCCACTGCCCGTCATACAGCCCGCCGAAGAGCGTGGCCCACAGCGGCATGCTGCCCACCACCAGCGCCGCGACGCCCGAGGGCACCCACTGCTGCGCGAACGCCACGCACCCGTTGCCCACGGCCAGCAGCAGCACCCCGGTGAACGCGCCGGCACGCCACTGGGGCCAGGTGGGCGCGGGCGTGCCTCTCAGGCGCAGCACCGCGTAGAGGATCGCCCCCGCCAGTGTGAAGCGCACCGCGCCCAGCATCAGCGGTGGGAAGCCGCCCTGGAGCGTCCACCGGATGCCCAGGTACGTGGACCCCCAGATGACGTACAGCGCGAAGAGGCAGAAGACGATCCAGCCCTTCCGGGGATCCGCGGGGGAGGACTCCACGGGGAGAGCAGCCAGAGAGGGAGCGGTCGAGGACAAGGCGCCGCACTTGTAACCCGGCGATTCCCAGCGTGCGATGTGCGCGCCTGTGCCAGGGGGCAGTTGCCCGCGTTCGTGACCGGTACAGTTCGCGCCCCGCTCTCAGAGGGGGTACACCTTCAGCCCCGAGAGCCGGCACATCTCGTAGATGACGTCCATGCGCTCGAAGAGCGGCATCGGCTCCAGCAGCACCCGAGCCTCCAGCCGCCCCATGCTCAGCAGGTCCACCTCGCCCTCCTCCACCGTGTGGTACACGGCGTAGTTGGCTCGTACCGAGGTACGCCCCCCACGCGGCGCCTCCACCTGGACGTTGGTATAGAGATGGCGGCAGGCGTAGGGAACGGTAGCGTGAGAGCGCAGCAGGGTGGTGACGCACTCCTCGAGCTGGTTCCGGGAGGTGCAGTGCATCAGCGCCACCGGGACGTTCTGGACCAGGTTCTCCCGAGGGATGAGCCGGTACTGCCCCGCGTCCGTGAAGCAGCGCGGCCAGTGCTCCAGCGGCCCGTCGTCCAGGCACGTGGCGTAGCGGTACAGCAGGGACTCGGCGGCGTGGCGGACCTCGAGGGTGTCGTCGTACATGCGGTGCTACATCTCAAGCCACCTCGCCCCTCCGCTTCAATCGGGGAGATCACGGAAAAGTGGGGCGCAAGAACCGCCCCCTCTTGACGGGCGTCTGGATGGCTGCCAGCCGAGCCGGGATTGAACCGCTCCAGAGACCTCCTTAAACTTTGAGGTGTCCTTCATAAGCGAGGTACTGGGAGGACTGCGCGGCGGTCTGGAGCGTGATCAGGGATGTCGGAAGAGCTAGGCGAGCGAGAGAAAGAAGTCCTGCGAGCGGTCGTGCAGGAGTACATCACCACCGGGGGTCCGGTGGGCAGCCACCACCTCAGCCGTAAGCCTGAGTTCGATGTCTCCTCGGCTACCCTGCGCAACGTGCTGGCGGACCTGGAGGAGCTGGGCTTCCTGGAGAAGCCACACACCTCCGCGGGCCGCGTGCCCACCGACCGGGGCTACCGCTTCTACGTGGACACGCTGGTGCGGCTGAAGGAGCCGGCGCCCAAGGACCGCGAGCTGATCCACGCCGGGCTCGTCCAGGAGACCAGCCTCCAGGAAGCGCTCGGTGAGGCCAGCCGCATCCTCCACTCGCTCACCCGGCATGCCAGCGTGGTGCTCACGCCGCGCCCGGAGGCGGCGGTGTTCCACCGCGTGGAGTTCGTCCGGCTGCGCGAGGACCGCGTGCTGGCCGTGCTGGTGGGGCTCAACGGCCAGGTGCAGAACAAGATCCTGATGGTGGACTTCCCCGTCACCTCGGACGAGCTGCTCAAGGCGTCCAACTACCTCTCGGAGCTGCTGCGCGAGGTGCCCCTGGAGGAGGCCCGCGAGCGCATCCGCCAGGAGATGGACCAGGAGCAGGCGCTCTACAACGCGCTGACGGCCAAGGCGCTCAAGCTGGGCGCGGCGGCCACGGACCTGCAGACGCCCGAGGCCGAGCGCGTGCGCATCGAGGGCACCGGCTCCTTCCTGGAGCAGCCCGAGTTCGCCGACGTGGAGCGCATGCGCGCCCTCTTCAAGACGCTGGACGAGAAGCACAAGCTGCTGCTGCTGCTCGACCGCGTCCAGCGCGCCCGGGAGATGCAGATCTTCATCGGCGCCGAGAGCGAGTTCTCCGCCGCCGGCGAGCTGACCGTCATCGCCAGCCCGTACGGCAGCCGGGAGCAGGTGCTCGGCTCGGTGGGCGTCATCGGGCCCACGCGCATGAACTACCAGCGCGTCATCCCCCTGGTGAACTTCACCGCCCAGGTGCTCTCGCGGGTGCTGGAGCAGAGCTGACGGGCTGCCCACACGCCTCGTCCGTGTAGGATGCGGCCACGCATGAGGCACGGATGAAGAGCACGAAGCGGCGCGGCGTTCTGGGACGTGTGGCCCGGTGGACCGGGGTGCTGCTGGTCCTCGCCCTCATCGGCACGGCCGCCGATGCCTGGACGGCGCTCGGCCGCGGCGCCGAGGGCGAGCGCCGCGCGCGGATGAAGGGCTCACCGCAGTGGAAGGACGGCCACTTCGAGAACCCGCAGCCGCTCATGAATGACTTGTGGGGCTCCCTGGTGGCCCTGAAGGATGCCAGCCCCGACGTGAGCCCCCGCGAGCCGATGCCCACGGTGGCCGGCGATGCCCAGCGGTTCGGGACTCCTCCCAGCTCGGGCCTGCGCGTCACCTGGTTCGGGCACTCGTCGGTGCTGGTGGAGATCGACGGCCACCGCGTCCTCACGGATCCGGCGTGGAGCGAGCGCGTCTCGCCCCTGAGCTGGATTGGCCCGCGGCGCTGGTACTCCCCGCTCGTCGCGCTGGGGGAGCTGCCGTCGATCGACGCCGTCGTCATCTCCCACGACCACTATGATCACCTCGACCACGGGACGATCGCGGCGATGAAGGACTGGAACACCACCTTCATCGTGCCGCTGGGGATTGGCGCGCACCTGGCCTCCTGGGGCGTGCCCGAGGCGCGCATCGTCGAGCTGGACTGGTGGGAGCGGACCCGAGTGGGCGGGCTGGAGATCGTCTGCACGCCCGCGCGCCATGCCTCGGGGCGGTTCCTGACGGACAAGGATGGGACGCTGTGGGCCGGCTACGCGCTCATCGGCCCCAGGCACCGGGCGTACTACTCGGGTGACACGGGCCTGTTCCCGGCGATGAAGGACATCGGCGAGAAGCTGGGGCCCTTCGACGTGACGATGATCGAGGTGGGCCAGTACCACCGCGCCTGGCCCGACTGGCACATCGGTCCCGAGCAGGCGGTGCGGGCCCACCAGATGGTCCGGGGCCGGGTGCTGCTGCCGGTGCACTGGGGGCTGTTCACCCTCGCCATGCATGGCTGGACCGAGCCCATCGAGCGCGTGCTTGCGGCGGCCAGCAGCGCGGGCCAGAGCATCATCGCCCCCAAGCCCGGGCAGAGCGTCGAGCCGAGCGCGCCGCCCGCCGTCGAGCGGTGGTGGCCGGAGGTGCCCTGGCAGACGGCGGCGCAGCACCCCATCGTCTCCACCCAGGTGGAGCCGTAGGCTCAGTGCGTCGTGGGCTCTGGCGGCGCCGGGGCGTAGACGCGCAGCGCGGAGGGCACCAGCTCGAAGAGCATCGGCGTGCGGCCGATGAGCTCTCCGTCCGCGTTCACCTCCTCGACGGGCTCCGTCTCCACGTACAGCCGGGAGGTCCGCAGGTAGGTGACGGCCGGGTGCTCCACGTGGTCCCCGCGCCGCAGGGACATGGCCACGCGCGCCAGCGTCGCGAGATCCTCGATCTGTCCCAGGCCCGTGCCCTCCCGGCCCGACTCCGCGGAGGGCGCGGTGATGGCGTACACGTGCAGCCGGCGATCATCCAGCGCCGCGTCCGGAGCCACGACGTTGCCCGCGCCGTGGTAGCGCCCGTTGCCCACCACGAGCTGCAGCGCATCCAGCTCGAGCGACTGCGAGTCCGCCTTCATCCTCACGCGGAACGGCTGGTGCTCCCAGAGCTGGGAGACGGCGGCCACCGGGTAGGCGAGCTTGCCGATGCGCTGCTTGATGCGCTTGGTCAGCCGCTTGGCGATGGCCGTGGCCAGGCCCATGCTGGCCGCGTTGAGGAAGGGCTTGCCGTTGGCCAGCCCCACGTCCACGCGCGCCGTGTAGCCCTGGGCGATGACGTCGCAGGCGGCCTCCAGCGAGGGCGGGATGCCCAGCGAGCGCGCGAAGTCGTTGCCCGTGCCCATGGGCAGCACGCCCAGGGACACGTTCCGGCCGAGCAGGTGGGACACCGCGCCGCTCACCGTGCCGTCTCCGCCGCCCACGAGGATGCGCCGCACCCCGTGCTCCACGGCTTCGTTCAGCAGGCGCGGCAGCCAGTCGGGGTTGGTGAGCGCATGGCTGCCGAGCAGCGGCACGCCTCGGGCGGCGAGCGCCTCCCGGGCCAGCTGGAAGGCTTCCTTCCCCGAGCGGGACTTCGTGTTCACCACCAGCATCGCGGGCCCCTCATCGAGGGTGCGGCGGCGCGGTGGCGCGATGAGCGCTGTTTCCAGTGGATCCTCCATGAACGAGACCCTGCCTCCTGCGGCCTAGCGGGACTCCTCGTCCTCGGGAGCCGCGGGCATGCCCGCCTCTCCCCAGGGCCAGGTGCGCGGAGACTCCTCGAAGCGAGCGAGCAGCTCCGCCGGATCCTTCATCAGCACCCGGCAGCCGGCCGCGCGCAGATCCTCCGGCGAGAAGCCGCCGCACAGCACGCCCACGGTGGGCAGGCTCAGCTTGCCCGCGGCCAGCGCGTCATACGGCGTGTCTCCAATCACGACGGTGGCGCTCACGTCCGGGCTGCCCAGCCGCTTCATCGCCGCGGCGAAGATGTCCGGGTGGGGCTTGCTCTTGTCCACCTCGTCCTTGCTGGTGGCCTCCTCGAACAGCCCCTTGAGGCGGCACAGCTTGATGTAGTGCTCGAGCTCCTCCTGCCTGGCGCTGGAGGCCAGGGCGACGCGGCGCCCCTCCTTGTGCAGGCGCTGGAAGAGCTCGCGCACCTTCGGGAAGGGGCGGATCTTCGGCAGGAAGTCCTTGAGGAAGAGCTGGGAGCGGTACTCCTCCAGATCCTTGCCGAACTGGGCCAGCTCCTCGTCGTTGAAGAAGACGGGGATGAGCTGATCGGCGCCCTTGCCGATCTGGCTGCGCACGTGCGCGAAGGGCACATCCCGGCCGAACTCCAGGAAGGCCCGACGCCAGGCCTCGGCATGCTCGTCCACCGAGTCCACCAGCGTCCCATCCACGTCGAAAATGACGTTCTGCACCATCCCCCGTACCTCCGGACAGGAAGGTGGGAACGGAAGGGCCAGCGGGCAACCCGGAGGGCTATTTCCCCGCGGAGTCCACCAGTGTCTTCGTCTGCACCTCGTAACCCTCGGGCGCCACGAGGGTGAAGGTGTCATTGGGCAGCGTCGGGTTGAGCTCGACGGTGGACAGCGTCGTCTCGCCAACCTTCTCGCCCTTGACCCAGCGCGAGAGCTGCTTGGGGACGCAGAGCTCGATCGCCTTCTCGCAGTGCTCCTCCTCCAAGCGCACCTCCATGGCGGTGCCGTCGGCCAGGCGCGTCTGCTTGCCCAGGAAGTCCAGCGAGGGCCAGCGCAGCGTGTACGCCACCTCGAGCTGCTCGGCGGCCACCTTGCCGGTGAGCTCCACGGCCTCCGGGGCGCGCGGGTGCGAGGTGCGCTTCACACGCACGCTCGAGGGCAGCAGCGGGGCGCGGAAGCCCTCGGGGGTGAAGGGGGAGAACGTCTCGGTGAGGAAGCCGGCGCGCCGCTCCGCGGCCATCTCCGTCTGGAAGGTGGTGAAGCGCTTGTCCGCGTCGCTCCGCTCGTAGAGGCGCTCGCCGTCCCAGGAGAAGGTGCGCGAGATGGGCGCCGCGAGCGCGCCGCGCATCTTCTGGGGCGCGCGGTAGGCGAAGGTGAAGCCCACCGGCTCGGCGCCGCCCTCGCTCGTGCGCCCCTCCAGCCGGTAGCTCGTCAGCCGTGCGTCGCGCTCGGTCAGCCGCCGCTTCACCTCGTTCAGCAGGTTGGCTTCCTCGGACTGCTTGCTGCAGCCCGCGAGGGCGAGGAGGAGCAGGGACAGGAGGCGGGCGCGCATGCGGAGGCCGGGGGGAGCAGGAGGGAGAAATGAAAGAAGGCCCCGCTGTTGCCAGGGGGCCTTCCGGAAAGACAGTGACTCGGACGGGCTTACTTGACGGCGATGCCCATCGCGGAGGACTGGGTGATGCCGATGATGCCGCCGGCCAGGGCGAAGATGCCGTGGCGGGGGGTGGTGCCAGCGCCCTTCAGGTCGACCTTGGAGGCGCCCATGGCCTTGGCCTCGGCCACCAGGAGCTTGTTCACCACGGTGTCGAGGTCGCTCTGGACCAGGTCGACGATGTGGAAGATGGCGGTCAGGCCCAGGGCGTTGGCCTGGACCACGGCGACGGCCTCGCCACCGTTGGCGGAAACCTCGGCGCCCGAAACGACGGCGCTCTCGACGCTGGTGCAAGCCACGAGGCTCATCGCGGCAACGGCGGACAGAATGGCCTTCTTCATTTGTGTTTCCCTCCCAGAGAGTTGGCTTGCGGGAATTTGAAGGGTTCGACCGTGCGAGCCCTTCGTTGAGTACTGGCCCCTCAAGCGCGCGGGGTTCGTAGCAGATGCAGGACTGGAGTCAAGATCAGTTCCGAACAGAATCCCCTTTTTGCGGGGTCAGGTCCTTGCGTTGCAAAGGATGGGAGCGCTTGGTACCCACACTCCCAGGCACTCCATGGAGACCGTTACCGCCCGCCCCGCCTCGCGGCTCTGGCTGCACCTGCTGCTGTTCGCGCTGACGGTGCTCACCACCTATAGCGCGTACCCCTGGTCCTTTGGCGGGAGCGAGGATCTCCAGCGGCTGCGAATGGAGTCGCTGGCCTTCAGCCTCTCGCTGATGGCCATCCTCGGCTCGCACGAGATGGGCCACTACGTGCTGGCCCGCCTCCATCGGGTGGATACGACATTGCCGTACTTCATCCCGCTGCCCTTCGTGGGAGTGGGGACGCTGGGGGCGGTGATCCGCATTCGCAGCCGGATTCCGAACCGGAACGCGCTGGTGGATATCGGCGCGGCGGGGCCGCTGGCGGGGCTGGCGGTGGCGCTGCCCATCCTCTACTGGGGGCTGTGCCACTCGCGGGTGGTGGACTCACCCGCGGTGCAGGCCACTTTTCCGGGAGAGAACTCACTCTGGGTGCTGCTGCGCGAGCTGTTCACCTGGGTGATGGCGAGGATTACCCACGCGACGCCCGCGCCAGAGGAGGCGTTCACCGGGCAGATGCAGATCATCTTCGGCGACAGCCTGCTGATGCAGGGGCTGACGCGGCTGGCGGTGGGGCCGCTGCCGGAGGGCAAGGACGTGCTGGTGCACCCGGTGGTGATCGCCGGGTGGTTCGGGCTGCTCGTCACGCTGCTCAACCTGCTGCCGGTGGGGCAGCTGGACGGAGGGCACATGGCCTTCGCGCTGTTCGGCCCGCGCGCGCGGTGGGTGGGCAAGGGCGTGGCGCTGGTGCTGTTCCTGCTGACGCTGTTCGCCACGGCCTCGTGGGGGGTGTGGCTGGTGGTGACGAGCAAGCTGGTGGGCTTCGGGCACCCGGAGGTGGTAGAGCCCGAGGTGCCGCTGAGCCGCGGGCGGAAGTGGATCTGCGCCCTGTGCCTGGCGGCGCTGATCGGGTGCGCCATGCCTGTCCCTCTTCGTCAGGTGCTCTCATGAGGTACCTCTGCGATGCGTGCGAGCGGCTCGCGCCGCCGGCGGCGTTCCGGGTGGAGCTGGGCGTGCTGGTGATGACGTGCGCGCGCTGTGGTCAGGAGAGCCGCGCGCGGCCCGAGGAGGCGCTGGTGGCGGCCGTGGCGCAGACGGCCGCGGAGGCGACGTCGCCGCAGGTGCCCGCGCCTCGGACCAACACGGCGCCGGCGCTGAAGGTGGTGGCGCTGCGGCCCTCCGAGGAGCAGGTGCGGGAGGCGGCGGCGCTGGCGCGCTCGGAGGATCCGTTCGCGGTGCCGCCGGGCTTCTGTCCCAAGTGCATCGCGGTGCGCAAGCAGGGCGTGGAGGCCTGCGCCTCGTGCGGCCTGGTGTACGCGAACTTCGATCCGGCGGAGCAGCAGGTCTCCGAGCCGCTGCGCGCCGCGTGGCTCGCGGTGCTGGAGCGGTGGGACGATCGGGACGCGCACGACAGGCTGCTGTCGCTGGCGGTGGGGCGGGGCGAGCTGGCGGTGGCGGGGCGGCTGTACCGCATCCGCCTGGCGCAGGCCCCGGAGGACCTCTACGCGCAGCGCGGGCGGGACGAGGTGGTGCGGCTGGCCACGGCCTCGCCGGTGTCCTTCACGCCGACGCCCGCGCCGAGCAGCTCCTCGCGGGCGCAGCTGCTGGCCGGGCTGATCTTCTTCCTCATCCTCCTGGTGGTGGGCTTCCTCATCTTCCGGCAGTTCCGGATGACGCTCGGAGGGCCGTGAGGTGCGCGACGCGCACGCCATCAACCTCTCGTGGCTGCTGAGGCTGCGCTGGGGGGCGGTGGTGGGGCAGGGGGGGCTGATCCTCCTGGCGCACCTGGGGCTGGGGATGCCCCTGCCGCTGCTGCCGCTGTTCGCCACGGTGGGCGTGGGGGCCGTGAGCAACGTGGCGCTGGGGCTGTGGTCTCGCCGCCCGCGGGAGATCCGCGAGTGGATGCTGTGGGCGGTGATGGCGCTGGACGTGGTGCTGCTCACGGTGCTTCTGGACTTGAGCGGCGGCCCGTTCAACCCGTTCAGCACGCTGTACCTGGTGCACATCGCGCTGGCGGCGGTGGTGCTGCACGCGCGGTGGACGTGGGCGCTGGTGGCGCTGGCCTCCGCGTGCTTCGGCACCTTGTTCGTCCGGCACCTGTGGGTGCCCGGTGGGGCGTCGGGGGCCACGCACCACCACATCAATGACGTGCCGCTGCACCTGGAGGGCATGTGGCTGGCCTTCGGGGTGGCGTCGGCGTTCATCGTCTACTTCGTCCAGCGCGTCACCCGGGCCCTGGCCGAGCGCGAGGCGGAGTTGATGGCGGCTCGGGCGGTGACGGCGCGCAACGAGAAGCTGGCCGCGCTGGCCACGCTGGCGGCGGGCGCGGCGCATGAGCTGTCCACGCCCCTGTCCACCATCGCGGTGGTGGCGCGAGAGCTGGAGCGGCGGGCGGAGCTCAGCCCGGCGGGGCGCGAGGACGCGCAGCTCATCCGCCAGCAGGTGGCGCGCTGCCACGACATCCTCGCGCAGATGGCCGCGGATGCCGGGGCCAGCCGGGGCGAGGCCTTCGTCGCGGTGACGCCGGCGGTGCTGCTGGAGCGCGTGCTCGAGGGCCTGCGGGGCCGCGAGCGGGTGCAGGTGGAGGCGGACGGGCGCCATGGGCAGGAGCAGGTGTCCCTGCCGGCCGGAGCGCTGACGCATGCCATTCGTGGGGTGGTGAAGAACGCGCTCCAGGCCTCGCCTCCGGAGGGCCGGGTGCGCCTGGCGCTCGTGCGCGAGGAGCGGGGCTGGCGGCTGTCCGTGGAGGACCAGGGCGCGGGAATGCCGGCGGAGGTGCTGGCGCGCGCGGGCGAGCCCTTCTTCACCACCAAGCCGCCGGGCGAGGGGATGGGGCTGGGCCTCTTCCTGGCGCGGGCGGTGCTGGACCAGCTCGGTGGCAAGCTGGAGCTGCGCTCGGTACCGGGGCAGGGGACGCGGGTGGAGATGACGTGGCCGGTGGAGCGCCTGCGACAATTTGCCCCGTTGTCCCCGGAAGCGGGTGAGGCGAGTGTCCAGGCCTCGGGTGCGTGAGCCCGGGCCCCACCATGCTGCCTTCGAGAGCCTCCGACGCCCCCTTCCTGCTGCTCGTGGACGATGACGAGGTGTTCCGCGAGCGCCTGGCGCGCGCCTTCCGCGAGCGCGGCTACGAGGTGGTGACGGCTGGCTCGGTGGACGAGGCGCTGGCCGTCGCGCGGCAGGAGTCGCCGGAGCTGGCGGTGGTGGACCTGCGGATGCCGGGGCGCAGCGGGCTGGAGCTGGTGCGCGAGCTGCGCGCGCTGGATGGCTCCACGCGCATCCTGGTGCTCACCGGCTACGGCAGCATCGCCACGGCGGTGGAGGCGGTGCGGCTGGGCGCGCTCAACTACGTGCCGAAGCCGGCGGACGTGGATGACCTGCTCGTGGCGCTGGCGCGAGGCCTGGGAGAGCCCAGCACGCAGGTGGCCGAGGACGTGCAGGCGCCCTCGCTGGCGCGGGCCGAGTGGGAGCACATCCAGCGGGTGCTGGCCGACTGCGCCGGCAACATCTCCGAGGCGGCGCGGCGGCTGGGGCTCCATCGGCGCTCGCTCCAGCGCAAGCTGCAGAAGTACCCGCCTCCGCAGTAGCGCCGCTCGCTCGCCCAGCGGAGGGGCGGGAGCGGGGCTCGGCGCCGGGTACGATGCGGGGTGGAGCCGTTCTCCTGGAGAGAAACCGCATGTCACGTCGGATGAGGAGCTTGCTGCTGGTCGCCGCCACCCTGCTGGGCGCGTGTGGGGGGGACTCGAAGCCGGGGCCGAACCCGGACCCGGATCCCCGGACCGAGCCGCTGAAGCCGACGCTCTTCGTGGCCTCGGAGGGCACGCTGGTCTCCTACGACGTGGAGACGGGGCGGCAGCGCGAGGGCGTGGTGCAGGACGTCTCGAGCCCCGCGGACCTGCAGGTGCTGGAGGACGCCACGGTGATGCTCCACCTCACCAGCCGGGACGAGGTGCTCGCGGTGGACGGGCGGACCCTGGAGGAGCGCGCCCGCTTTGCCTCCTCGTCGATGGGCGGCGAGCGGCCGACTCACTCCTACGTGAGCCCGTCACGCGACGGGAAGCGCTACTGGCTCACGCTCAACGATGGCCGGGGCGGCAGGCCGGACTCCTCCACGGCGCTGTTCGTGGACGTCACACCCGAGAGCCCCACCTACCTTCAGCCCGTGGGCGAGGTGCGCCTGGGCGTGGGGCACCACAAGGCCAGCTTCAGCGGCACGCGCGAGCGCTTCATCGTCAGCAACATCGCCGACTGCGATGACGTGCTGAGCGTCTACGACTACTCGGACGTGAAGGGCATCCAGAAGGTGCGGACGTTCTCGGCGGGGGAGCTCGGGTTTGCGTGCACGCTGAGCGCCCCGCTCCTGCCGCATGGCTGCGCCACCTCGAAGGTCTCGGGCCGGGCGTACTGCAACCTCACGGGGCCTGGAGTCATCGTCTCGGTCGAGCTGGACGCGCCGTCGCCGGGCTTCAAGGTCATCTACACGGGCGGCAAGGGCGGGGGGTACACGCTGGCCAGCCGGGACGGGCGCTTCATCTATTCGCTGCAGGAGACGCCGCGCGAGGGTGGCACTCCGACGCCGGGAGCCTCGTGCCAGGTGGGCCAGCTGGTGGTGGTGGACGCGACCACGGACAGCATCGCCGGGCAGCTCCCGCTGCTCTATCGCGGGCCGTCGTGCGCCAGCGGGCTCGGGGGGACGGATGAGGCCAGGGCCCAGGGCTCGCACCTCGTGCTGAGCCAGGACGGCAAGACGCTGTTCATCACTGCGTCGGCGGCCACGGACGACGTCAGCTCGCGCGTGCGCCAGGAACTGGTGGTGGACGTGTCGCAGCCGTTCTCGTGGGTCCAGCGGGCCTCCATCGCCGTGGGAGAGAGCACGGGTACCCACGGGGACGCCCTCTCTCCAGACGGGCGCTCCCTGTACGTGGCGAACAATGTGGACGGTACCGTGAGCGAACTCGACACCGGCACGCTCTCGGTGGTGCGCACCCTGACGCTCTCGGTGATCGCCCGGACGATGAGCCTCTTCAGCTCCGAGCATGGGCCGAGCGAGCACGTGGGGCCGATCCACTGACCCGGGGTGCCTACAGCGCGTTCAGCAGGACGTCAGCGTTGGATGGCGAGGATGCGCCAGCCTGTCACGTCGATGGCGTAGGTGGCCCCCATGTCGAGGACGGGGCCCTCGGTGTTGCAGATACCATCTCGGACAGTGAATCGGACGAACAGCACGCCTTCAGGCCCGGGTGCGGTGGTCACATCGTAGGACTCCCGCTGGTAGAGGCAGAACTCGTCGGCGGTAGCGCCCCGGTGAGGCCTGACATCCCACGGCAGGAAGTCCTCCATCGCGAGCTGAACGGCTTTGAAGGTGACGCCTGGGATGATCAGCCGCTCCTCCTTGGGAAGGTCGAGCGGGAATTGGACTTGCGACGCCTCGGTGGGGGGCGCGTGCACGGGCCGTGGCGGCCTCTGGAAGAGGGCACATGCGGTGAGCAACACGCAGGGCAACAAGAGAAGGCTGTGCTTCATGGGGAGCCTTGTTGGCGCGGGTCTGGAGATGGGGCTTGCCCGCACGGTTCACTCCGGGACGGGCGTGATGGTACCGGTGGCTTTGTCTTCGGGCAGGATCCGGCCAATCAACTTCCAGTCCTTGCCTTGCCGCAAATGGAGTTCGCCGGGGCGCTCCTCATGGAGGTGAGGGAGCAGCCTCATGACCTGGCACCTCGTGTCGAACTGGACGCGGACGAAGTAGAGCTGGGTGTCCGCGCGCCTGTCTCTATCGGAAATGGGAGAGGGACCCCAGGGGTGGCTGTGGAAGTCGGCTTCAATGGTGGTGTGGCCCCTGGCATCCGTCACGGAACGAGGCGGATGGCACTGCTTGCGGCTGGAAGGCCCCACCAGGACCATTCGCTGGAGCGGTGAAGGATAGCTGGCGTAGTAGGTTCCATCGCCGAGCGTGTAGATGGCTCCGCAGTACTCGATGCCGTATTCCTTGCCGCGCGCGCCGGGAAGCTCCATGACCGCAGGGCAGAGCTGATCGATCACCTCATCCATCTGGGTGGATGGCTTGATCGCATCCCAAGGCCCGCGCACCCAGACCTGACCGTTCTTGCGGCCATGGTTCGCGGTGTCGCCGGCGCTCGCCAGAGGGGGCGCACTGACACAGCCCACCACGTACCACCCAGTCAGCAGGAGGCCGGCAAGGACCCGCATGGAGAGTAGCTCCAAGATTGGATTTGCTCGGTCTTATATGGTTTTGCAGGGTTCGCTGCAACGGCATTGGTCGGCGGCTCCTTCTCCGACAACCTATTGGGTAGGGCCCTCCAAGCACAACGTCTGAGCAAGTCATCTTGCATGTCCCGGCTCCAGGCGGGCAGGCGAGCAGAGAAGGGCAAAAGTCCCGATCTCCCGAGCGCGGCAGGCTGTTATCTTGTCCGACCGCCTCGTTGGACCGAGGCTCTCCTCCGATGGCCCTCACGCTCGTCCGCTCGTTCAACGTCGATACCCTGCTGGGCCCTGGAGGCGCACTCCAGGCCGCGCTGCCCGCGTACGAGCACCGTCCGGAGCAGCTCCAGATGGCACGCGCCGTGGAGCGCTCCTTCTCCGAGCGCAGCTACCTGCTGGCCGAGGCCGGCACGGGCACGGGGAAGACGATCGCCTACCTGGTGCCCGCCCTGCTGTCCGGGCGCCGGGTGGTGGTCTCCACCGCGACGAAGACCCTGCAGGACCAGATCTTCTACAAGGACTTGCCGCTGCTGAAGGACCGCATGGGCCTGAAGTTCGAGGCCGCGTACCTCAAGGGCCGGGGCAACTACCTGTGCCTGCAGCGGTTCAACGCCTTCTCGAAGGATCCGACGTTCGGCTCGCGGGAGGAGGTGCGGCACTGGCCGCTCATCCAGACGTGGGCGACGCGCACGGAGACGGGGGACCGGGCCGAGCTGGAGATTCCGGAGAACTTCAGCGCCTGGCCTCGGCTGTCGGCCACGGCGGACACGTGCGTGGGCACGAAGTGCCCGCTGTACGAGCAGTGCTTCGTGACGCGGATGCGGCGCGAGGCGGAGTCCGCCGACCTGTTGGTGGTGAACCACCACCTCTTCTTCGCGGACCTGGCGCTCAAGGGCGCGGGCCGGCGCACCGAGGGCGTGCTGCCCCTGTACGAGGCCGTCATCTTCGACGAGGCGCACGCCCTGGAGGACGCGGCGAGCGGACAGTTCGGCACGAGCGTCTCCAACCACCGGCTGGAGGAGCTGGCGCGGGACGCGGTGGCTGTGCTGCCGGACACGGACTCGCGCATGGGCACCATCCGGGCGCTGGCGGCGCGGCTGCGCTCGCACGCGGAGGTGCTCTTCACGCAGGCGCCGCGCGTGCTGGGGCTTTCGGGGGCCGAGGGAGGCGTGGCGCTGAAGGCGGACCGGATGGCCATGCTGGCCGGGCCGCTGGAGCACGTGCGCCAGAGCCTGGCGGCGCTGTCCTCCTTCACCGCGAGCGAGCGCGAGCCGGAGCTGCTGGCCCTGGCGCGCCGTGGCGGGGAGATGGCGGAGGAGCTGAGCTTCCTGGAGAAGGCGGACTCGCCGGACCACGTGTACTGGGCGGAGTCGCGGGGCCGGGGCGTGTTCCTGCGCGCCAGCCCCATCGACGTGGCCAAGGAGATGCGCGGGCGGCTCTACGGCGGAGTGGACACGGTGGTGTTCACCTCGGCGACGCTGGCGGCGGAGGGGCGGTTCGACTTCTTCGCGCGGCGGATGGGGCTGTACGACGACGAGGGCGTCCCCGTGGCGGAGGTGCGGACGATCGCGGTGCCCAGCCCGTTCGACTTCGAGCAGCAGGCGGCGCTCTACCTGCCCACGCACCTGCCGGATCCGGCGGTGCCCGGCTTCATCGAGGCCGTGGCGGAGGAGATCCTCCGGCTGTGCGAGGTGTCGGGAGGCCGGGCCTTCGTGCTCTTCACGAGCCTGCGCAACCTGGAGCGCGCGTACGAGCTGACGAAGTCGCGGCTGCCCTACCAGGTGCTGAAGCAGGGAGAGCGGCCCAAGCAGCAGCTGCTGGAGGCGTTCCGGGAGATGCCAAGCGTGCTGTTCGCCGCGCACAGCTTCTGGGAGGGCGTGGATGTGCCGGGCGACGCGCTGAGCCTGCTCATCATCGACAGGCTCCCGTTCGCCTCGCCGGGAGATCCGCTGGTGGCCGCGCGCATCCGGCAGCTCGAGGCGCGAGGCGAGGAAGCCTTCGAGCAGTACCAGCTCCCCCAGGCGACGCTGGCGCTGCGCCAGGGCTTCGGGCGGCTCATCCGCACGCAGAAGGACCGGGGCGCGGTGGCGCTCCTGGACCGGCGCATCGTGACGAAGCCCTACGGGCGGGCCTTCCTGGAGAGCCTCCCGCGCGCGCGGCGCGTGGAGGATCTGGACGAGCTGCGGCGCTGGTTCAACGTGGACTCGAACTGACGGCGGGCCGCCCCATCACGGCGTGCCGCGCAGCCGAAGGCCCACGCGCACCATCAGGGGCTGGCCTATCGTGTCGATTCCCGCCCGGCCGACGAGGTAGCGGCGGTTGAACAGGTTCTCCGCGGCGGCGAAGAGCTCCAGTCCTCCCAAGAGGCGCCGGCTCACGAAGGCGTCCACCACGGCGTAGCCGCCCATCCCGTTCTCGTTGAGGTCGTCCTCGAACTGGGGGCCGGTGACGCGCAGCTGCAGCGTGGCGGTGAGGAGGGTCGGGTCGTGGAAGGTGACGATCGCGGTGCCTCGATGGGCCGGGTCCTGCGCCAGCCGCTTGCCGAGGAGCGCCGGGTTGCCGGGCGCATCGCGGACCGTTGCGTCCACGAAGGTATACGCGAGCAGCGCCGTCCACTGGCGCGACACCCGCCAGTCCACGCCTGTCTCCACGCCCTGTACCCGAGCGCGGCCCAGGTTCTGGCGCTGACGCTGTGTGCCATCCGGGAGCGGCGTCTCGAGCGTGACGTTGGTGATGGGCTCCTCCAATGAGTTCCAGAAGCCCGTCACTCGCGCGGTAAGTCCAGGGAGCGCCGAGGCCTCGAAGCCCGCCTCCGCGCCGACGAGGCGCTCGGCGCGCAGGGCGTCGTTGGCGGCGGTGAGAACGGTGCCCACCTGGAAGGGGCGGTACAGCTCGTTGAGGGTGGGCGCCCGGAAGGCCCGGTAGCCGGAGGCCCGCAGGGTGAGCCACTCCAGCGGCCGGACACGGACTCCCAGGCGCGGGCTGAGCTGCTGCTCGCTGCGAGCCGCGAACGAGACGGTGTCCACTGCGCCACCCGCCTGCTCCACCCGACGCGAGCCATCCACGTTGCGCCACGTGTCCCAGCGGAGCGCCGCCATCAGCTCCACCGCGGGAGTCAGGGTGTAGAGGTCCTGCAGGAAGAGGCCACCGAAGCGCTGGCCTCCCCCCGTGCGGCGGAGGACCGTGGAGGTCGGGCTGGACGTGGGAGGGAAGAGCCGCTCGTCGGAGGTGCCCTCCACCCGCCGGGCATCCGCACCCGCCACGAGCACGTGGGTGCCGCCCAGCGACCAGGAAGGGCTCGTCCATACGAGCGAGCCTCCCTCCTCGTCCGCGGGGACGTCCTGGAAGGCCGCGAGCGTCTCGGACGAGCGGTCCGAGGCCACACGCGCGCGCCGTTGCTCGAAGCTCTGCCTGCGTCCGAAGAGCTGGAGCTCGAAGCCGCCGGCGGCCTCCGTGGTGAGCCGGGCGCTGGCCCCGAGGAGGGCGGACTCCGCGCGCGCCGTGGTGAAGGTGGTGCCGCCGTTCTGGTTCTCGCGGAAGAGGCCCACGCGTGCGCCCAGGTGCAGCGAGGGGCTCGCCTCCACCTCCACGCGGCCGTTGAACGTGGCGTGGTTGCTGGGCGCCTGCTGATCGATGGCGCCGCGTTGCGCGGGAGAGACCACGGGGTGCCCCTCGGTGGTGAACAGCTCGGTCTCGAGGGCGATTCCCACCGGGCCCCAGCGATCCGTGGCTCGCAAGGCGAGCTGTCCGGTGCCGAGCATCCCGTAGGCGACGTCTCCCTCGATGCTCCGGCCGGTGATGGGACGCGAGAAGAGCTGCACCACCCCTCCGAGGGCCGCGCTGCCGTACAGGGCCGAGCCACCGCTCGGGACGACCTCGACGCGATCCAGGCCCAGGCGAGGCAGGGCGCGCCAGTACACCCAGCCGCCGAACGGGTCATTCGCCGGGAGGCCATCCACCAGCACGAGGCTGCGAGACACTCCCGAGGGCGCCAGCCCGCGCAGGTTGAGCCCCTGGGCCGTGGGATCCGACACGAGGCTCGATGTCCGTCGGAACGTGGCCGCCGAGGGCAGCGTGCGCAGCAGGCTGTCCTGGGTCAGCGAGGGGTTCCGGTCGATCTCCGCTCGGGGAATGACGGTGACGGTCGCGGGCACGTCTCGCACCGGGCGAGGCAATCGTGTGGCGGTGACCACGGTGCCCTGCGGCACGTCGGCCGTGTCCGCGGTGGGCTCCTCCTCGGCAGGCTGGCTGGAGGGAGTGTCGGTCGAGGCCGGGGTGGATGGTTCCTGAGCGGGAGGTTCGGGAGGATCGGCCCGCGCGACTCCCGTGAGGAGCACCACGAGGAGCACAATGGCGGGGGAGGCGGTGGCGCTCGTGCGCGGTTCGGTCGGCCACTGTTCGGAAACGTCGGGGGTTTTGAGCCGGAAAAGTCCCGACGTTTCCGAACAGTGACCCACCAGCTCGTGCGGGACAGGGCTCATGGGGTGGCCTCTCACAAGGTGCAGAGGTACGCGGCGATGCGCCGCGCATCCTCCGCTGTCACCAACAGTTCTGGCATGGCATTGCCTGGCTCGACGCTGGGAGTGGCCGTCACCGGCCCCAGCGTCGCTGTGACACTCATGGGCTCTGGGCTGGCGCGCGGCTCACACCCATTGCACCCGGAAGCTGTCGCTATCATCCAGAGAACGAGCAGGAGCCCTGTACGAGGGCCCGTCACGCCCTCACGTCCGCGGGCACCTCGAAGTCCGGCTTGAGGCGCTGGAGCGTCCGGGCGAAGGCCTCGCGGTCATGCGCCTTCTCCAGCGCATCCGTGGGCGTGATGGCGCCCGCCGCCACCAGCCGCTCCAGGTGCTGATCCATCGTCTGCATGCCCTGCGCCTGTCCCGCCTCCAGCTGGCTGGAGAGCTGGGACACCTGCTCCTCGCGGATCAGCGCGGCGACGGCACCGCCGCCCAGCAGCACCTCCAGCGCCAGCACCCGCCCCTTGCCATCCACCGAGCGCAGCAGCTGCTGCGAGAGGATGCCCGCCAGGCTGTCCGCCAGCACCCCGCGGACCTGCGCCTGCTTCTGCTCCGGGAACGAGTGCAGGATGCGCTCCAGCGTGGCCTGCGCGCCCAGCGCGTACATGGAGGCCAGCACCAGCACCCCGGAGCTCGCCAGCTGCAGCGCCTGCTCGAGGGCCTCCGGCGTGTTCAGCTCGCCCACCAGGACGACGTCCGCGTCCTCCCTCGCCGCCGAGCGCAGCGCCGTCGCGACGCTCGAGGCGTGCGGCCCCACCTCCCGGTGCGTCACCTGCGCCTTCAGCGGCTCGTGCACGAACTCCACCGGATCCTCGATGGTGAGGATGCTCACGTGCCGGCTCTGGTTGATGTGGTGCAGCATCGCCGCCAGCGTCGTCGACTTGCCGCTGCCCGCGGGGCCCGTGACGAGCACCAGCCCGCTGCGCCGCTCGGCCAGCCGCCGCATCACGTCCGGCGCGCTCAGCTCCTCCAGCGACTGCACCTTGCTGGGGATGAAGCGGAAGACTCCCGCCAGCCCCGTCACCTTGTAGAAGTAGTTGGCTCGGAACCGGGCCTTCGCTCCGTACGTATAGGAGAAGTCCAGGTCCAGCTCCTCGGTGATCTGCAGCTTCTGCTCGGGCGTGACGAGCTCGAAGAGCATGCCCTCCACCTCGGCCGCGGTGAGCGGAGCCTCGCGCAGCGGCGTCAGCTTGCCCCGGACGCGAGCCATCGGCGGGTAGCCGATGCTCAGGTGCAGATCGCTCCCCTTCTCGGACAGGAGCGCGTCGAAGAGCGCGGAGATGCGCGTGGCGGTCATCGTCGGCCCCTCATGCGCTCTTGCGGCCCAGCAGCGAGCCGACAGGGTTGCCCAGCTTCCGGCCGCTCGAGCCCGGCTCGGGCGGCAGCTCGGGCGCGGTGCCCGTCACCAGCGCCTCGAACCCTTCCGGGTTCTCGGCGAAGCCCTTGGCGAGCTCCAGCGTCGTCTTCCCGGAGCGGACGAGCTCCGCCAGCGACTCGTCCAGGCGGATGGCCCCCAGGCCCCGGCCCCGCTGCTGCAGCGCGGCCAGGCGGAACAGCTCGTTCTCGCGGATGAGGTGGCTGAGCTTCACCGAGCCCGGGAGCACCTCCGCTCCCGCCACCAGGCCCATGCCGTTCGTCGTCGGCAGCAGCCGCTGGCTGACGATCAGCCGCAGGTGCGAGGCCAGCGTCAGCCGCACCCGCGTCTGCTCCGTGGGCGGGAACAGCTCGATCAGCCGCTCCAGGGTCTTCGCCGCCGTCGGCGTGTTCATCGTCCCGAGCACCAGGCGCCCCGTCTCGCTCGCCTCCAGCGCCAGGCGCACCGTCTCCGCGTCGCGCAGATCGCCCACGACGATGACATCCGCGTCCTCGCGCAGCGCGCCCTTGAGCGCCGTCGCGAAGGAGCGCGTGTTCGTGCCCACCTCGCGCTGGCTCACCATCCCTCGCTTGCGCGGGTGCACGTGCTCCACCGGATCCTCCACGGTGAGGATGTGGCGCTTCGTCTCGCGGTTGAGGATGTCCACCAGCGCCGCCAGCGTGCTCGTCTTCCCGTGGCCGGCGGGGCCCGTGATGAGGATGAGCCCGTGCGGGTGGCGCGTCGCCAGGGCCAGGTCCAGCGGCAGCCCGAGCGACTCCAGCGAAGGCAGCTCCCGGGACAGCAGGCGGAAGGAGCCCTTGAACCCCGTGCGCTGGCGGCACACGTTCACGCGGAAGCGCCCGCTCGCCTCGCTCTGGAGCGCGAAGTCGCAGCTCCCATCCCGGTCCAGCACGGCCCGCAGCCGCGCCGGCACCTGGGAGAGCACCATCTGCTCCACCCGCTTGGGCGGCAGGGGCTCGCCATCCGGCTTCAGCTCGCCAGCGACACGGAAGAGCGCGGGCCGCCCCGAGACGATGTGCAGATCGCTCGCGCCCACGCGCCGGGCCTCCTCCATCAGCGCGGGCAGATCCCTCCAGAAGTCGGGACGCGTGCGCGGCGGGAGCGACGGGCGGTACGCCACCGGAGGCGTGTGGTCCGGGGTGGACTCCGGCTCCTCCTCCTGGATGGTGATATCGATCGAGGAGATCTCCGACCGGGGAGGGGGCTGCTCATCGCCAAAGGGCAGCGTGGAGGCCGGCGGCGCGGGAGGGGAGGCCTGGGCACCGACGGGCGGCGTGGGGACCGGCGGCGGAGGCGGAACCAGGGTGCCGGCCGGAGGCGTGAGGGCCGGCGGCGGAGGCGGAACCAGGGGCTGGGCGCTGGCCGCGGGCGGGAAGGAGGGCGGAACGGAGGCGTAGACCTGGGTCCCGCCGGGCGGCGTGGGGATCGGCGGCGGAGGAGGAACGACCGGCAGGGAGCCAGCCGGAGGCGTGATCGCCGCCGCCTGGACGCTCGCGGGAGGCGTGAAGGCTGGCGGAGTGGCCGCCGGCGCCTGTCCGCTGACCGGAGGCAGGGTGATGAGCGACGCGGACACCGGAGACTGGATGCTGCCCGCGGGCGTGAACACCAGCGGCTCGAGCGTCTGCGGCTGGATCCGGGGCGTCGCCGCGGCCGGCGGCGGGGGAGGCGCCACGGGGGGCGGAGGCGGTGGGGCCTCGGGCGCCGGAGGCTGGGGCGCGCCCGCCTTGATGACCCGCAGGCCCGTGACGGACGGCCGCCGGACGGGCGGAATGAGCGGCGCCACCGGAGGCGGGACGATCTCGCTCGGGTTGACGGGGGCCTCGGGAGTCTCGTCGGGGCTCTGCTCCGCGGGAGGGCTGGCCGCCGCCGCCGGAGCCGGCGTCTCCACCTTGGGAGCGCCGTCGCCCGTGCGCATCACGCGCATGCTCAGGCCATCGCCGCGACGCACGGCCACGACGGCGAGCGTCGCCACGCCCTCGGCCCGTACCGACCACTTCATCGGCTTCTCGGACACCGACGCCGCGCGCGCCGGCCCCACCATCGTCAGCAGCGTCCGGTTCAGCTCCTCGTCCGTCAGCACCGCGCTGTCCACCGGCTCGTAACCGTTGATGCTCTTGATCATCGGGCAGCGGCCCGTCGTCAGCGCGATCTCGGTGATCGCCGGGTGCGAGAGGTAGCGCAGCAACTCCGCGATGGGCTTCATACGGGCGTCAGCATCCGCTGAAAGGTCGGGAAAAACGAATAAATCGCAGGATACCCCATAGCCCTGCGATTCCTATTCATGCTTGCGGGCCCGACTGGCGCCTGGCGAGGGTGCGCGCTTCTGCTACCTGCGCGGCGAGCGCACGTGGCAGGTAGTGGCGGCTGGCCTCGATGCGGGTGGCCACGTGCACGGCGCGAGGGCCATCTCCGCGAGCCATCAGCAGCGTGAGCAGACGCTCCTGGTTGAGCCAGTTGGCGGGGAAGGGCCGGTGGAGCTGTCGCCCCTGCGCCAGGGCCTGGGCCCAGACCGTGTCGAAGGCCTTCGCGTCGCGCGCGGCGTGGGCCTGCTCCAGCAGGAGCGTCCCGGCCCAGTCCACGTGCAGGCTGTCCTGCCACAGCGCCGGCTTGCGCCAGTCCTGCGCGAGCGCCGCCTCCAGCAGTGGACGGGCCTCGGCGGTGCGGCCGGCCTGGTGCAGCGCGATGCCCGCATCCGCGCGGTGGATGGGCGCCCGCTCGGGATCATCCCGACGCGCGGCCAGCAGGAAGAGCTCCGCGGCGCGCTCCGGGTGCGTGGCGCGCAGGCGGCTGGCGGCCTCGAGCAGCTCCTCCAGGGGCACGGCCTCGGCGCGCTCGGGCGTCATGCGCTCGGCGTTGAGCTCGCGCACCGTCTCCTCGGCCAGCACGCGCTCCACCTCCTCGCGCAGCGGGGCGATGGCGTCCATCGGCAGCCCGGCCTCGGCGGCCCGGTGCAGCAGCGCCAGCGCCTCCTGGCAGGCGGGCATCAGCTCCGTCACCATCACCTCGCGCGCATCCTGGAAGCGCGCGAAGGCGAGCAGCACCAGCAGGCGGGGAGAGGACTCTGGAGGAAGGGCATCGCGCAGCAGGGCCAGCGCGGTGCCGTAGTCTTCCTGCTCCAGCGCGCGGGCCAGCTCCGCGTCGAGGTTCCCGGGCAGCCCCCAGGGGCCAGCCAGCAGGTGCTCGGCAGAGGTGGTCATGGGAGAGAGCCTCGCGGGCGGCCCGTCGGGGCCACCTCGAGCGAAAGGGCGGGAGGTGGCACGGGGGCCTCCTCCCGCCGGGACGCGAGCCGATTACAGCTCGCGAGACATCAACAGGCGCAGCTTGCCGGACTTCTTCGACACCACCGTGGCCACCGTGGTGAAGCCCGCCTTGCGGTAGAAGCTCACCGCCGGGCCGTTGGCCGGGTCCACGCGCAGCGCAATCGTCTTGCGGTACATGTCACGCGCCACCTGGATGGCGTAGTTGAGCAGCACCATGCCCAGGCCGCGCTTGCGCAGGTCCGGCCGCACCACGATGTTGCGCATGTACGCCGCGCCCGGGACCGGGCCGTCGCGCTCCACGGTGATGTAGCCCACCACCTGGTTCTGCAGCTTCGCCACATGCAGGAAGGGCCGCAGCTGGGTGAGCGCCTGGAGGCTCTCCTCCTGCGTCTCGCCTCGACCCTTCCACGGCTCGGAGCCGGCACGCAGGGCCGCCACCGTACCCATGTCCTCGTCGGTGGGGTTGGACACCTTCACCGCCGAGTTCAGATCATTGGGCAGGCTGCTCGGATCCAGCACCGGTACTGCGCCGAGTTCCGCGCCTGGGTCCACCTGCTTCATCGTCATCGCCTTGCTCCTCCGTCCGCTGCGATCCTAACCGTTCGACCGGCTACCGTGCACGAGGTGTTTCCGCGCACATTTCCCCCCAACTGTGTGAGGTGCCGGACCCTGGCAAACTGCTCACCTGGGCCACTCATTCCAAGCATGCCGTCAGCCGCCACTCGCTACCTCTCCAGGCAGCTTTTCATTGGCGGACACCCTCACTATAAGAAACGAGCGTCCCAGGCGAGGAGAGTGACGGCCCTGCTCTCCGCCTGCTCGAACTCCGCCCTTGCAACTCAACCACGCCCAGCGCGAGCTCACGCTCAAGATCGTCTACTACGGCCCCGGCCTCAGTGGGAAGACGACCAACCTGCGCCACCTGTATGCCCGCACGAGGCCCGAGGTGCGAGGCCGCCTGCTGTCCGTGGAGACCCGAGACGACCGGACGCTCTTCTTCGACGTTCTGCCAGTCTTCTTCTCCTCGGAGAAGGGTTACAACGTGAAGGTGAAGATCCTCACGGTGCCAGGGCAGGTGATCCACGTCGCGACGCGACGCATCGTCCTGCGCTCGGCCGACGCGGTGGCCTTCATCGCCGACAGCCGCCGCAGCGCCACCCCGGAGAACAACCGCTACTGGCACTCCCTGCGCGAGGACATGCGCGAGAACGGGCTGGATCCGGACCGGGTGCCGGTGGTCATCCAGTTCAACAAGAGGGATCTGCCCGACACGCGCACGGAGGAGGAGCTGGACCTGGTGCGCCGCCGCGGCCGGGAGCCCGTGGTGGGGGCCGTGGCCCTGCGGGGCGAGGGCGTGTGCGAGACGTTTCACGCGCTCATGCAGGCGGCCTGGCAGCGGCTCGACGCGGACGCGAACCTGACGCGCAACATCGGGTTGAGCGAGGAGGAGTTCCTCGGTCGGATCTTCAGCCACTTGGACCTGGGGGGTACTACGCTGGCAGGGCGTTACCAGGCCGAGGGTGTCTCGGGAGGAGGTGCGGCATGAAGGGAGAGCAGCAGTACACGTCGTGGGGTGAGCCCGCCACCCCGCGTCCGGACTCCCTCATCCTGCGCGAGCCGCCCCTGGCCGAGCTGCTGGACCGCCCCTCCTTCTCGGAGGTGGTG
The DNA here is from genome assembly GCF_020103725.1 of Hyalangium gracile. NCBI lineage: Bacteria > Pseudomonadati > Myxococcota > Myxococcia > Myxococcales > Archangiaceae > Hyalangium > Hyalangium gracile. The sequence goes on from NZ_JAHXBG010000017.1 coordinate 175,387, forward strand.
CGGGGCTTCGTCGAGCTGCACGGCGTGGGCGCCCAGGTGCTGGACGTGAAGGGCGCCCGGGTGGCCGGGGCCGAGGGGCGGGGTGGGGCGTTCTGCTCGCACGTCATGTCGGGCGAGGGCGGCGAGCAGTGCGCCGCCCGGGTGGCGCTCGGGGGAGGTGCGGCCCTGTCCGTGCTCCCCTGCCCGCAGGGCTCGCGCTACCTGGTCATGCCCGTTCGCTGGGAGGGCTCCGAGCTCGGGCGCGTGCTCTTCGGCCCTCTCTCGGAGACGGAGCAGGCGGCCCTGCCCAAGGAGCGGGTGGATCTGGAGAAGGCGCGCGGCCTGGAGTCCCCGCTGGCGCGCGCCGCGGCGTTCTTCTCCCGCATGCTCGAGGGGCTGATGGTGTCCGGGCACCGCACCTGGCTGGCCAGCCGCATCCAGCAGGAGTCGGCCGGGGAGATCGGCCGGGAGCTGCAGGCCCGGGACGAGCGGATGGCGGCGCTCGACAAGCGCCTGCGCGAGGTGGACCGGCTCCAGTCCAGCTTCCTGGGCACGGTGAGCCACGAGCTGCGCACCCCGCTGGCCTCCATCATCGCCTACTCGGAGTTGCTGTCCGAGGGCCTCACCGGGCCGCTCAACCCGGAGCAGATCCAGTGCGTGCAGTCCATCACCGAGATGGGCCGCACGCTGTTGGACCTGATCACCTCCATCCTGGACATCAGCCAGCTCGAGGCGGGCAAGCTGCGGCTGGCCTTCGCGCCGGTGGACGCCGCCGAGGTGGTGGTGGGCGCCGTATCGAGCGTCACGCCCCAGGCCAAGCGCAAGGGGCTCAACCTGGACGTGCGCTTCCCGGAGTTCCGGCAGCCGCGCGTGCTGGCGGACAAGGGGCGCCTGCAGCAGGTGCTGGTGAACCTGTTGGCCAACGCGGTGAAGTTCACCTCGCAGGGCGGGGTGCGCATCCGCCTCTCCGAGGTGGGGCCCCAGCCGGAGCTGGGCGATGCGCCCGGCTACCGCATCGCCGTCGAGGACACCGGCGTGGGCATCCGCGAGGATCACTTCGAGCGCATCTTCCAGAGCTTCTACCAGGTGGATGGCAGCTCCACCCGCGAGTTCGGCGGCGTGGGGCTGGGGCTGTCCATCGTCAAGCGCTTCACCGAGGGCCACGGCGGCAAGGTGACGGTGCAGAGCGTGCCCGGCGAGGGCTCCTGCTTCACCGTGGTGCTGCCCGCGCGGCCGCCGCAGACAGGGGAGGGCGCGGTGCTCGTCGTGCCGCCGCTGCCCGAGCCGGATCGCTTCTGAGCCCGAGCCCCCCGTGCGCGGCGAGTTCTCCCTCATCGAGCGCTTCCTCGGGGCCTTCCCCCGAGCGCGCGTGCCCGTGGGCCCGGGGGATGACTGCGCGGTGCTCGCGCCCTCGCGCGGCGCGCTGTGCGTCACCACGGACGCGGTGGTGGAGGACGTGCACTTCACCCGCGCGCACTTCTCTCCCGAGGACATCGGCCACAAGGCGCTCGCGGTGAACCTGTCGGACCTGGCCGCCATGGGCGCCACGCCGCGCTGGTTCCTGTGCGCCATCGCCCTGCCCCGGGGCTTTCCGGAGCGCGAGCTGCTCGGGGTGGCGCGGGGCATGAGCGCGCTGGCCCGCGCGCACCGCATCGCCCTGGTGGGAGGCAACTTCACCTCCGCCCGCGAGCTGTCCCTCACCCTCACCGCCGCCGGAGAGCTCCGGGGAGCGCCCATCACCCGGCACGGCGGACGGCCCGGACACCTCCTTTATATGTCCGGGACGCTGGGCGAGGCGCGGCTGGGGCTGATCCACCTCCAGGCCGGAAGACGCCGCGGCCCCGCCATCCTCCGCCAGCGACGCCCGCAGCCTCGGGTGGCGCTGGGGCGCCTGGCCGCCCGCTTCGCCTCCGCCGGCATGGACATCTCCGACGGGCTGGCCCAGGACCTCGGCCACCTGTGCGAGGCGTCGGGTGTAGGAGCAGAGGTGGAGCTTGCCCACCTGCCCATGTCACGCTCGGTGCGGGTGGAGCTGGGCCCCGAGGGCGCGCTCGCCGGAGGCGAGGACTACGAGCTGCTGCTGGCCATCCCTCCAGAGCGCGCGGGAGCTTTCGAGCGGGCGTGCGCCCGAGCCGGAGAGCGGGTGACACGCATCGGCCGGCTGACCCGAGAAAGACGCAGGGTGGTGAAAGATTCCAGCGGACGGCTGATCCCTCCTCCAGCAGGCTTCGATCACTTCCGGTCGTCTGGCCGGTAGATTGACCCTGTCGGACGGCAAGGCTAAACCCGTACACGCTCCCGCCGTCCTTCTGGATCCGCCCTACCCGTGCGCCGCCCCCTTCGCGACGAACTCTCTCCAGGTCTCTCCCCCCGCCGCGAGCCCCTGCAGCGGCTCCTCCGCTCCGTGGAGGCGGCCGATGGGAGCGAGCGGATCGTCTCGTTGCACCGGAAGATCCTCACCGGGTACGTGCTGCTCGGCGCGGCGCTGGTGTTCGCCATGGCGGTGCTCCAGCGCTTCGAGCTGGGCCTGCGCTGGCAGGTGCCCATCGGCTTCTTCCTGACCATCGTGGCCGCCCTCACGCTGCCCCGGCTGCTGGCGCGGGTGAACCGCGTGCGCGTGCTGTCGCGCTCCGCCTTCGAGATCTCCCAGGGCGACCTGTCCAAGCCCGTCGAGGCGGACCCCTCCAACCCGCGCGACGAGATCGACGAGCTGACCAGCGCCATCGGCAAGATGCAGGAGAACCTGCGCGAGCTGGTGGGCAAGATCCAGGACACCGCCAAGAGCGTGGCGGACACCGCCATCGAGGTGCAGCGCTCGGCCGAGAACGTGAACGGCTCCACCGAGGAGGTGGGCTCGTCCATGGAGAAGATCGCCGGCGGCGCCGAGGCCCAGACGATGCTGGTGAGCAAGGCCTCCACCGTCATCACCTCCATGGCCGGCTCCATCCAGCGCACGGCGGCCAGCGCCGATGACGCGGCCCGCACCGCCCTGCAGACGACGCAGGCCGCCGAGGACGGCAGCAAGGCGGCGCGCGAGGCCGGCGACAAGGTGAAGAAGGTGTTCAGCCGCATCGAGGCGGCCAGCCAGCAGGTGTTCGCCTTCGGCGAGAAGACGCAGGAGATCTCCAAGATCGTCGACGCCATCACCCAGGTGGCGCAGCAGACCAACCTCCTGGCGCTCAACGCCACCATCGAGGCGGCGCGCGCCGGTGAGTATGGCCGCGGCTTCGCGGTGGTGGCCGACGAGGTGCGCAAGCTGGCCGAGAGCGCTGGCCGCTCCGCCGAGCAGATCTCCAAGCTGGCCCGGGACATCTCCGGCCAGTCCACCTCCGTGGTGTCCGCCATGAAGGAGGGCATCGAGGAGCTGTCCGAGGGCCGCGAGGACCTCTCCAACATCCTGCGCTCCATGGGCGCCATCACCGACACCGTGCGCAAGAGCGCCGAGCGGGTGCACCTCATCTCCGAGAGCGCCCGCGAGCAGCTCGAGGGCAGCAAGGAGATGGTGAAGGCCATCGAGGAGATCTCCCTGGTGGCGCGCAACAACTCCTCCTCCACGGAGGCCATCCAGACGGTCATCCAGGAGCAGACCAGCGCCGTGTCACGCATGACGTCGCTGGCCAATGAGCTGACCAACACCTCCGTCGAGCTGCAGAGCGTGGTCCGCAGCTTCCGGCTCGACCGGTGAGCCACTCGCCCTGGAGGAACCGTGCGGCACGTCATCTTCCGGGTGGAGAAGGAGCGCTACGGGCTGCCCCTCTCGTCGGTCCGCGAGGTGGTGGTACCCCCCGAGCGCTTCACCCGGGTGCCGCGCGCCCCCGCCGCCATCTCCGGGGTGATGAACCTGCGCGGCCGCGTCGTCACGGTGGTGGAGATGCGGCAGTTGCTGGGATTGCCTGGACAGTCGCCCCCCTCGCGCGTTCTGTTGCTGGACCGGGGACGTCGGGATTTGGGATTCTTGGTCACGGACGTGGATGGAATCGAAGCACTGGAGCGGGTGAGCACGGCGGCGCCAGGAAAGGCCGTACTGGCGGTCCGGGGAGTGGCCAGGCTGAAAGGCCTGGGGGTGACCGTGCTGGATCCCGAAGGGCTGGATGCGGCGGTGGTGGCATTGTTCACCCCGCAGAAGTGAGTAGCCCTTCAAAATGCGCGGGTGCTAGGCTCCGCGCTCCTCTCGAGGCCTTACGCGGAGGCGACGCTTCACATGGCTGCTAAGCGGGTCCTGGTCGTTGATGACGCCATCTTCATGCGCAACATGATCAAGGACATCTTCGCGTCCGGCGGGTTCGAGGTGGTCGGCGAGGCCGCCAACGGCCTGGAGGCCGTGGAGAAGTACAAGGAGCTCAAGCCGGACCTCACGACGATGGACATCGTCATGCCCTTCAAGAGCGGCATCGAGGCCACGCGGGAGATCCTCAAGCACGACAGCAACGCGGTCGTCATCATGTGCTCGGCGCTGGGCCAGGAGAGCCTGGTGATGGAGGCCATCGAGGCGGGCGCCTCGGACTTCATCGTCAAGCCGTTCCGCGCCGAGGACGTGCTGGCCGTGGTGAAGAAGGTCCTGGGCGACGGCTAGCGCACCCCGCGCTGCTCCGCCCCGCTGCCCCAGGGAGGCCCGGCATGGCGATGGACATGTCCCGGTACCTCGGGCTCTTCGTCACCGAGGCCAGTGAGCACCTCGAGGCGCTCGGCAGGGACCTGGTCCAGCTCGAGAAGGAGGGCGGGGCCAGCGCCGTGGACTCGATGTTCCGCCACGCCCACTCCGTCAAGGGCATGGCCTCCTCCATGGGCTTCGAGCCCATCGCCACGCTCGCCCACCGCGTGGAGGACCTGGTGGACGCCGTCCGCCAGGACGCCACCCGGCTCAACCGCGAGCTGGTGGACCTGCTGCTGTCGGCCACGGACACCCTGCTGTCGCAGGTGCGCACGGTGGCGGAGAACAAGCCGCCGGAAGAGGCCAGCACGCTGCTGACCCAGCTGGCCGCCCGCGTGTCCGCCATCACCGGCCAGGCCCCCGCGCCCACGCGGGTGATGAAGGCCACGGCCCTGCGCAACACGCCCGCGCCCCTTCCTCGCCCCGAGCCCGGCGTTCCGCCGCCCGCCTCGAGCGGAGCGCCCGCCACGTCGCCGCGCGCCGAGCCTTCCGCTCCAGCAGGACTGGGGCCGCCTCCGGGGGTCGCGCCGGGGACTCCGCCACCGCCCCCCAAGGCCACGGAGGTCCGGCTGGACGCGGGCCCCCAGGCGCGCTGGGCCGTGAAGGTGCGCGTGGTGCCGACGTGCCAGGTGCCCGGCGTGCGGGCGTTCCTGGTGCACAAGCGGTTGTCCGGGCTGGGCGCCATCAGCGAGCTGCGGCCCGCGCTGGAGGACTTGAAGGCCGGGCGCATCCCGGACGGCCTCATCCAGTGCGAGGTGGAGACGTCGGCGGGCGAGCAGGGCATCCAGGGCGCGCTGCGCAACGTGTCCGAGGTGGAGCTGGTCTCCATCAAGCCCGTCATCACCACGCCGCCTCCGGTGGCGGTGCCGGCTCCGTCGTCCGAGGCTCCCCGCGCCAGTGGCGAGGCCGCGCCCCGGACGGTGCGCGTGCGCACCGAGCTGCTGGACTACTTTCTGGACACGGTGGGGGAGCTGATGCTCGCCACCGCGCGGCTGCGCGAGGTGGGCAAGGAGCTGCCGGAGAACGTGCGGCCTCCGCTGGAGGAGGGCGTCTACCGGCTCCACGCGCTGGTGAAGGACCTGCACGACAAGGTCATGTCGGCGCGCATGACGCCGCTGTCGCTCATCACGGACCGGCTGCCACGCGCGGCGCGGGACATCGCTCGCAAGCGCGGGCGCGACGTGGACCTGGTCATCACCGGCGCCGAGATTGAGCTCGACCGGGCCATCCTGGATGACCTGGCCGACCCGATGATGCACATCCTGCGCAACTGCATCGACCACGGGCTGGAGTCGCCCGAGGAGCGCGCCGCCGCGGGCAAGAGCCCCAAGGGCAAGGTCCAGGTGTCGGTGCGCCGCGCCAGGGACAGGGTCGTCATCGAGATCGACGACGACGGCCGGGGCATGAACGCGGAGAAGCTCAAGTCGGCCGCGGTGGCCCGAGGCTCCATCACCGCCGAGGCCGCGGCGCGCATGGGCGACCGCGAGGCCTTCATGCTCGCCTGCCTGCCGGGCGTGTCCACGGCCAAGGACGTGTCGGAGATCTCCGGCCGCGGTGTGGGCATGGACGCCGTGAAGCGTGTGGTGGAGAACGTTGGCGGCACGCTGGAGATCGACAGCGAGAAGGGCAAGGGCACGCGCTTCACGCTGCGTCTGCCCCTCACGGTGGCGGTGGTCCACCTGCTCCTGGTGGAGGTGGGAGAGGAGGTGTTCGGCCTGCCCATCGCCAAGGTGGTGGGCGCTCAGGAGGTCGACGCCGAGAAGCTCAGCCGCAGCCGGGACACGGCGCTACTGCCCCACGGCAATACGCTGCTGCCGGTGCACGAGCTGGATGAGCTGGTGGGCCTGCCCGCGCCAGCCAGACGCGGAGTGCGGCCTTTTGTGGTGATGGAGGGAGATGCGGGGAAGGTGGCTTTGGCGGTGGATCGCCTGCTGGGGCAGGAAGAAGTGGTGCTCAAGCCACTATCTCGGCCCTTGGACTTGCTACCGGGCCTTTCTGGGGTGACCATTCTGGGCAGTGGCCGTCCGGTCTTCATCCTGGACGTGCCGAGGTTACTGTCCGCGTGAACGCTCCAGTTCCCAGCGAGGCTCAGCTCGACGTGCTGCGCGAAGTGGCCAACATTGGCTGCGGGCACGCGGTCAACGCGCTCGCGCGCCTGGTGGGCGGCAAGCGGGTCGAGCTGTCCGTGCCGCGGGTCATCGTCACCACGGCCTCCGAGGTGGCCGAGCAGCTGGGCGGGGAGGAGGTCGTCACCAGCGTGAAGCTGGGCATCGTGGGGGAGCTGCGCGGGCTGATGCTCTTCGTGATGCCCTCGCGCGACAGCGCGGCGCTGGGCAAGGTGCTGCTGGGGCACGTCATCGGTGGGGTGGAGCTGGAGAGCGCGCTCTCCGAGGCGGCGAACATCGTCGCCAGCGCGTGCCTGTCCGCCATTGGCAAGCTGACGCGGTGGAGGCTGCTGCCCACGGTGCCGGAGCTGCGTGGAGGCTCGGCCCGCGAGGTGGTGGGCGCCGCGCTGCGCGACACCGAGGGCCAGCAGACCAGCAAGGTGGTGGTGCTGGAGGCGCGCTTCTCCGCGTCCAGCGCGCCGCCGGTGTCGGGGCGGATGCTCCTGGTGCTGGAGCGGGACAGCTCCAGCGCGCTGCTCCACCGCCTGGGCGTGTAGCCTCCGGCTTCTCTCGCGTTCTCCTCCCGGCCGGTTTGGGGTAGAGGGGCGCGCATGGACGAGAAGGCGCTCGCGCAGCTGCTGAACCAGGTGAAGGGTGGCAAGGTCTCCGTGGACGACGCGGTCCACCGGCTGAAGGACTTGCCGTTCGCGGAGCTGGGCTATGCCACGCTGGACACGCACCGCTCGCTGCGGTTCGGCTTCCCGGAGGTGGTGCTGGGCGAGCCAAAGACGGTGGAGCAGCTGCTGGGCATCGTCGGCGCGCTGGTGGAGCGCAAGCAGACGGTGCTGGTGACGCGGCTGCAGCCGGACAAGGCCGAGGCGCTGCTGGCCCGCTTCCCGAAGGGCGAGTACCACTCGGTGGCGCGCATCTTCCACATCAAGCAGGGCAAGCGGCGGGCGGGCACCGTGGCCGTCGTCACCGCGGGCACCAGCGACATCCCCGTGGCCGAGGAGGCCGCGCTCACGGCCGAGGCCATGGGCGCCACGGTGCGGCGCGTGTACGACGTGGGCGTGGCGGGCATCCACCGGCTGCTGCGGCGGCGCGAGGAGATCCAGGAGTGCCACGCGGCGGTGGTGGTGGCGGGGATGGAGGGCGCGCTGGCGAGCGCCCTGGGCGGGCTGGTGGGCATCCCCGTGGTGGCGGTGCCCACGTCGGTGGGCTACGGGGCGAACTTCGGCGGCGTGTCCGCGCTGCTGGCGATGGTGAACTCCTGCGCGTCCAACGTCGCCGTGGTGAACATCGACAACGGCTTCGGCGGGGGCTTCTACGCGACGCTCATCTCCAGGACGCGGGGCCGGCGCTAGGCCCCGTGGCCCAGATGCTTGTGACGACAAGCATTGCCGGTGAACCCCCGTTTGGGGCGTTTGGCAGGGTTGAAGGATTGTTGGTTAATTGAAACTTCTCCGTCAGGCGTGCTACTCGTACCGCCCTGGCGGAAAATGCGCGTCCTCTCCGTACGAGTTGTCGAGCCGTCTGATTCGCATCGAGCGCGTCTCCTCCAGCCACAGAACCGTGTTTGTCGGGGAACACCACGATGACGAAATCAGTGACTCGGCCGCCTCCTGGAGGCGTCTTGGCGTTGAGCACCCGTGTGCTCGGAGCGGTATGGCTCGTTGCGGCGCTGGCCTGTGAAGGCCCTGGCAGCGAGCCCGAGCAGCAGCCGGAGGCGCTCCGCACGGACGGGGTGACGCACAAGGTGCAGCTCTCGGCGGAGCAGGCGCGGCAGCTCGAGCAGAGCGGCGCCAACATCCAGCTCATCGCGGACTACGACGCGTTCAAGCTCGTCGAGGTGGATGAGAAGGCGATGGCGGCCCTGCCCGAGGGCGCCGAGCCGCGCGACGACCTCAACGTCATCCTGCTCAACGCCGGTACGATCGACACCGCGTCGGCGCACGGCAAGTCGCTGCGCGCGATGAAGCCGCAGCGGTTCGCGGGCAGGCGCCTGCACCTGGTGCAGTTCGCGGGCCCCATCAAGCCCGAGTGGGTCCAGCAGCTCGAGGCCACCGGCGTGAAGCTGGTGACGTACATCCCCAACAACGCGTACCTGGTGTACGGCGACGAGGCGGCGCTCAACGGGCTGCGGAAGCACGTCGCGGCCTCCCGGACCCTCCAGTGGAATGGCGACTACCTGGACGACTACAAGCTGGATCCGTCCATCCACAAGCTCCAGACGCCGACCTACGCCATCCAGCTCGTCAAGGACGAGGAGGCCAACGGCCCCACGCTGGAGCTGATCCGCGCCCGGCAGTCGCGCGACGGCACCATCGGCGAGGCGCTGGGCTACGTGAACGTGGTGGCCTACCTGACGCTGAAGGATCTCCAGGAGATCGCCCAGCGTCCGGACGTGCTGTCCATCCAGCCGCGCTCCGAGCCGCGCAAGTACGACGAGCGGCAGAACATGATCATCTCCGGCCACGTGGCCGGCAACAGCCCCACGGGTCCGGGCTGGCTGGCGTGGCTGGCCACCAAGGGCTTCACGCAGGCGCAGTTCACCGCGTCCGGCTTCGGCGTGGACGTGACGGACAGCGGCCTGGACAACGGCACCGCGACGCCCAACCACTTCGGCTTCTACGTGGGCGGTGACGTCAGCAACGCCAGCCGCATCGTCTACAACCGCATCGAGGGCACGGGCAGCACGGCGGCCGGCTGCGACGGCCACGGCAACCTGAACGCGCACATCGTCGGCGGCTACACCAACAAGACGGGCGCGCCGTTCACGGACGCGGCCGGCTATGCCTACGGCCTGGGCGTGGCGCCCTTCGTGAAGATGGGCGGCTCCGTCATCTTCGGGCCCGACTGGACCACCCCCGACTACGAGGACCTGCAGTCTCGCGCCTACCGCGACGGCATGCGCATCAGCACCAACAGCTGGGGCTACACCAGCGGCAACACCTACAACATCGACTGCCAGCAGTACGACGCGCTGGTGCGTGACGCGCAGCCGACCGGCTCCGCGGTTCCCGCGGCGGGCAACCAGCAGATGGTCATCGTCTTCGCGGCGGGCAACAACGGCCCGGGCGCCAACAGCGTGGCGCCCCCGGGCACCGCGAAGAACGTCTTCACCGTGGGCGCCTCCGAGAACGTCCAGGCCTTCGGCGGCGCCGATGCCTGCCTCGTGGGCGATAACGGTGCGGACAGCCTCAACGACATCATCGACTTCTCCGGCCGCGGCCCTGCCTCGGACGGCCGCAAGAAGCCGGACATCGTGGCCCCTGGCACGCACGTGTCCGGTGGCGTGGCGCAGGATGCCACCCAGCGCGCCAACCCCCCGGCCAACCCGCTGGGCAAGGCGCTCGCGTGCTTCGACGCCAGCGGCGTGTGCGGCGGCCCCAGCAACAACTTCTTCCCGCTGGGCCAGCAGTGGTACTCGGCCTCCTCCGGTACCAGCCACTCCACGCCGGCCGTCGCGGGCGGCGCGGCGCTGGTGCGCCAGTACTTCATCAACCAGGGTGTCGCTCCGCCCAGCGCGGCGATGACCAAGGCGTACCTGATGAACACCACCCGCTACCTGACGGGCGTGGACGCCAACGACAACCTCTGGTCCAACAAGCAGGGCATGGGTCTGATGGACCTGGGCATGGCCTTCGACGGCATCTCGCGCCTGCTGGATGACGAGAACCCGGCCAGGCTCTTCACCTCCACCGGCCAGACGCACACCTTCACCGGGGCGATCTCGGATCCCACCAAGCCCTTCCGCGTCACCCTGGCGTGGACGGACGCGCCCGGCTCCACCACCGGCAGCGCGTGGAAGAACAACCTGGACCTGACCGTCAGGATCGGCACCAACACCTACAAGGGCAACGTCTTCACCGGCGCCAACTCGGTGACGGGTGGCGCGGCGGACACCCAGAACAACGTGGAGAGCGTGTTCCTGCCCGCGGGCACCACGGGCAACTTCTCCATCACGGTGACGGCGGCCAACATCAACTCGGATGGCGTGCCGGGCAATGCCTCCTCGCTGGACCAGGACTTCGCCCTGGTGGCCTACAACAGCTGCAACACCCTGGCTCCGGTGCCCACCGGCGTGGGGGCCGCCGCCAGTGGCAACAACCGCATCGACCTGACGTGGACGGCCAGCAGTGGCGCCGTCTCGTACAACATCTATCGCTCCACCACCGCGGGCGGGCCGTACACCCAGGTGGCCACCGTGACGGCTCCGTCGTACTCGGACACCACGGTGTCGGGAGGCCTCACCTATTACTACGTGGTGCGCTCGGTGCAGTGCGCGGAGTCCGCCAACTCCACCGAGGTCTCCGCCACCGCCACCGGCGCGTGCACGCTGCCGCCCGCGTTCGCGGGCCTCACCAGCGTGACCAACGCCGGGGCGTCCACCTGCGCCAACACGCTCACCTGGGCCGCGGCCACCCCGGCCTGCGGCGGGACGCTGAGCTACTCCGTCTACCGCGGCACCACCGCGGGCTTCACCCCGTCGGTGGACAACCGGGTCGCCGCGGGCATCACTGGCACCACCTACTCGGATGACCTGAACCTGACCAACGGCACCCGGTACTACTACGTGGTGCGCGCCACCGAGCAGGGTAGCGCCACCACCGAGGAGACCAACACCGTCGAGAGGTCCGCCGTCCCCACGGGCACGGTGTCTCCGGGTGTCCGCTACTTCGACGACCTGGACGCCAACCGCCCGGCGAACGCGGCCTCGTACTGGATCGCGACGCCCACGAATGCGAGCAACATCGTGACGGGCTGCCACTACCAGTCCGCCACCCGGGCGTACCGCATGGGCCCGACCAGCACCGTCTGCACCGCGCAGTACGCCACCGGCTTGCAGGCCACCCTGTCGCTGGGCGGCAACGGCACCACCTCGGGCATCAACGGCTTCACCCTGCCGGCGAGCACCCTCGGTCCGCAGATGACGTTCAACCTCTGGTACCAGTTCGAGTCGCTCTACGATGGTGCCTGGCTCGTCTACAGCACCACGAGCGCCACCGGTCCGTGGACCAACGTGGGCGACGCGGTGTCCACGACGGCGCCCTACATCTCGGCTGGTGGCTACGACGGCGTGCTCGACGGCAGCAGCCCGGCCGTCCGGATCTGGACGGGCGCGAACTCCGGAGCCAACGGCTCCCTCAAGCCGGTCACCGTCAACCTGAGCTCGCTGGCCGGCCAGAAGGTGTGGTTCGGCTTCAAGCTCAGCAGCGACGTCTCCGTCACGGGGGAGGGCATCTATATCGACGATGTCCGCATCACCGCGGACGCGTATGGGACGTGCTCCACGCGGACGCCTCCGGCGGGCGCGCCCGAGACGTACCGGGTGAGCGGACTGCCCGCCACCGTCCAGGCGGGCGCGGCGACCAGCTTCACCGTGACCGCGGTGGACGCGGCGGGCAGCACGGCCACCAGCTACAGCGGCACGGCGACCCTCACCAGCACGGATCCGCAGGCGGTGCTCCCGGCCACCCTGAGCTTCACCGCGGGCGTGGCGACCGGCTCGGTCACCTTCCGCACCCTGGGCTCGCAGACGCTCACCGCGACGGACACGACGCTGACGGGCAGCGCCAGCACCTCCGTCACGGCGGGCGCGGCGACCGCGCTGACCTTCACCGTGCAGCCCGCCAACACCGTGGCGGGTGTCTCCATCGCTCCGGCGGTGAGGGTGGGGCTGGTGGATGCGTTCGGTAACTCCGTCACGACGGGGACGAACAGCGTCACCCTGGCGCTGGGCAACAACCCGAGCGGGGGCACGCTGACGGGCACCACCACGGCGACGATGAGCGCGGGCGTGGCCACCTTCAGCAACCTGTCCCTCTCCAAGGCGGGCACCGGCTACACGCTGGTGGCCACCGCCACGGGGCTCACCAGTGCCACCAGCCAGGCCTTCGACATCACTCCGGCCGCGGCGGCGAAGCTCGCCTTCGTCACCCAGCCTCCCAACGGGTACGAGGGGCTGCCCCTCAACCCGGCGGTGCAGGTGGCCATCCAGGACGCGTTCGGCAACGCGACGACGTCCACGGCCAACGTCACGGTCGCGCTGGGCAACAACCCGACCAGTGCCGTGCTGGCCGGTACCACCACGGTGGCGGCCGTCAACGGCGTCGCGACGTTCAGCACCCTGTCCGTCAACAAGACCGGCACGGGCTACACGCTGAATGTGACTTCGACGGGGCTCACCAGTGCCACCAGTTCGGCGTTCAACATCGCCGGCAGCGTGGGCCTGCCGTACCGGGTGGGCATCACCCGGCAGCCGAGCAACACCGTCGCGGGAGCCGTCATCGCTCCGTCCGTCCAGGTGGCCATCTACGACCAGTCGGGTGCGGTGGTGGCGGGGGCGACCAACGCCATCGCCCTCTCGCTGGGCAGCAACCCGAGCGGCGGCACGCTGTCGGGCACCACCGTCGTCAACGCGGTGAACGGCGTGGCGACCTTCGACACGCTGTCGGTGGACCGGGCCGGCCGCAACTACACGCTGGTGGCGGGCAGCAGCGGGCTCTACGCGGACGTGAGCGTGGTGTTCGATGTGGGCGTGGGCGCTCCGGCGCAGCTTGCCTTCACGGCCTCCCCCACGGGCAACGTGGGCTCGGGCTCGGCCTTCACGGTGAAGGTCGCGGTGCGGGATGCCGGCGGCAACCTCGTCACCGGGGCGACGGCTCCGGTGTCGCTGACGCTCACCAGCGCGACGGGCGCCACCCTGAGCGGCACGACGGTGGCGACGCCCGTCAACGGCGTGGCGACCTTCACGGGCCTCTCCGTGGACAAGGCGGGCTCTGGCTACGTGCTCGGGGCGAGCGCCACGGGCCTGCTCTCCGCGACGTCTCCGGCCTTCGGTGTGGAGCCGGGCGCCCCGGCGGCGCTGGCCTTCGCCACCGAGCCGAGCAATACCCCCTCGGGTGCGGCCATCACCCCCGCGGTTCGCGTGGAGGTGAAGGATGCCCAGGGCAACACGGTGACGTCGTCCGGCGCGCTCGTCACGCTGGCGCTCGGCACCAACCCGTCGGGCGGCACGCTGGGTGGCACGAAGGCGGCGGTGGCCATCAACGGCGTGGCCACCTTCGCGGACCTCACGGTGGACAAGGCCGGCACGGGCTACAGCCTGCGGGCCAGCTCCGGTGCGTTCACCGCCACCAGCGCCAGCTTCAATGTGGCGACGGGTCCGGCGGCGCGGCTGGTCTTCAGCGCGGCTCCGGCCAACGCGGCGGCGGGTGCGGTGCTGGGCCCCGTCACGGTGCGCATCGAGGACTCGGCGGGCAACGTGAGCACGGGCTCGACGGCGCAGGTGACGCTCACCCTGGGCGGTCCCGCGGGCGGCACGCTGGGGGGCACCACCACGGTGGCGGCCGTCAACGGCGTGGCCACCTTCGGTGACCTCTTCATCCAGAAGGCGGCCACTGGCTACACGGTGACGGCGGGCTCCACGGGCCTGACGAGCATCACCAGCGGGGCCTTCGACATCGCCCCCGCGGCGGCTGCGAAGCTGGCCTTCAGCGCGCAGCCGAGCAACACGGCGGCGGGTGCCACCATCGCTCCGGCGGTGAAGGTCTCCATCCTGGATGCCTTCGGCAACCTCGTCCCGAGCGCCACCTCCAGCGTCACCCTGGCGCTCGAGGCCAACCCGTCGGGCGGCACGCTGAGCGGCACCACCACGGCGGCGGCCGTCAACGGCGTGGCCACCTTCGCGAACCTCACGGTGGACAAGGCCGGCACGGGCTACAGCCTGCGGGCCAGCTCCGGTGCGTTCACCGCCACCAGCGCCAGCTTCAATGTGGCGACGGGTCCGGCGGCGCGGCTGGTCTTCAGCGCGGCTCCGGCCAACGCGGCGGCGGGTGCGGTGCTGGGCCCCGTCACGGTGCGCATCGAGGACTCGGCGGGCAACGTGAGCACGGGCTCGACGGCGCAGGTGACGCTCACCCTGGGCGGTCCCGCGGGCGGCACGCTGGGGGGCACCACCACGGTGGCGGCCGTCAACGGCGTGGCCACCTTCGGTGACCTCTTCATCCAGAAGGCGGCCACTGGCTACACGGTGACGGCGGGCTCCACGGGCCTGACGAGCATCACCAGCGGGGCCTTCGACATCGCCCCCGCGGCGGCTGCGAAGCTGGCCTTCAGCGCGCAGCCGAGCAACACGGCGGCGGGTGCCACCATCGCTCCGGCGGTGAAGGTCTCCATCCTGGATGCCTTCGGCAACCTCGTCCCGAGCGCCACCTCCAGCGTCACCCTGGCGCTCGAGGCCAACCCGTCGGGTGGCACGCTGAGCGGCACCACCACGGCGGCGGCCGTCAACGGCGTGGCCACCTTCGACACCCTGTCGATCAGCCGCGCCGGCACGGGCTACCAGCTGACCGCGACGTCGGGCACGCTCACCAGCGCGACCAGCACGGCGTTCAATGCCCAGGCGGGCGTGGCGGCGCGGCTGGTGTTCACGATGGCTCCCTCCAGCACGACGGCGGGCGCCAACCTGGGCACCGTCTCCGTCGAGCTCCAGGACGCGCACGGCAACCGGGTGAGCTCCGCCAGCGGCATCACCCTGACGCTCCAGGGCGGCCAGGGGGGCACTCTGAGCGGCACCACCACGGTGGCGGCCAGCGGCGGCGTGGCGACCTTCAGCGACCTGTCCATCGCTCGCGCGGGGACGGGCTACCAGCTGAAGGCCCAGGCCAGCGGGGTGACGGAGGCCACCAGCGCGGCGTTCGACATCGCGCACGGTCCGGCGGCGGCGGTCGTCTTCACGGTGCAGCCGGGCTCCGCCCAGGCCGGTACGGCGATCAGCCCGGCGGTCCGGGTGGCTCTGCAGGACGCCTTCGGCAACGTCGCGACCAACGCGACGGAGGCCATCACGGTGGCGCTCGGCAACAACCCGCGCAACGGCACGCTGTCGGGCACGAAGACGGTGAACGCCATCAACGGCGTGGCCACCTTCGCGGACCTGTCCATCAACCGCAAGGGCCAGGGCTACACGCTCCAGGCCACCGCGGGCGCGCTGCCGGCGGCGACGAGCGCGGCGTTCGACATCACCCAGGGCCGGGGCCCGAAGCTGGTGCTCCGCGCCACGCTGGCGCAGATGACGGCGGGCGACGCGCTGCCCTCCATCGAGGTGGAGCTGCAGGACGAGCTGGGCAACGTGTTCACCGAGGCCACCACGAGCGTGACGCTGGGCCTGGGCGAGAACCCGACGGGCGCCCAGCTGCTGGGCACCCTCGCGGTGCCGGTGGTCAACGGCGTGGCGAAGTTCGACGGGCTGTCCGTGCGCAAGGTCGGCAACGGCTACACGCTGGTGGCCAGCGCGCCGGGCTTCGCGGGCGTGACGAGCCAGGCGTTCAGCGTCAAGCCGGGCGCGGCGGCCAGCTACACGCTGGCGCTTGCTCCGAGCGTGACGGCGGGCCAGGAGGCCTCGCTCTCGGCCACGGCCTATGACGCCTACGGCAACCAGGCCGCCAGCTACGGTGGCACGGTGAAGGTGACCAGCTCCGACACCGCGGCGTCCTTCGCCTCCACGGCGACGTTCGTCGAGGGCGTGCTGTCTGGCTTCAAGGTGACGTTCAAGTCCCCGGGCCTGCGCACGCTCACGGTGACGGACGCGGAGAACGCCAGCCTCACCGGCACCGCCCAGCTCAACGTCACGCCGTTCGCCCAGCCGACGGCGACGGTGACGGAGCCGGCCGGTGGCACCACCGTCTCCGGCCAGGTCAGCATCACCGTTACGGGCGCGGTGGCTTCTGGCACCACGCTGGCCCAGCTCTCCATCCTCGTGGATGGCGTGGTGGTCGCCAGCGGCACGGAGGCGACGCTGACCGGTACCTGGGACAGCACCAAGGCGCAGGACGACACGACCCACACCATCACCGCGCTCGTCATCGACGGGGCGGGCAACGTGGCGCACTCCGCTCCGGTGTCCTTCACCGTTCACAACGGCGGCGGCGGCTGTGGCTGCGGCACCACCTCCGGTACGGACGCTGGCATCTACTTCGGTCTGCTCCTCCTGGCGCGGTACGTGCTCGGACGGCGCCGCGCGAAGGCGGCCGCGGCGGCCTAGCGGTGGAGGCAGGGCCCCGGGCGCCTGAAGCGGGCGTCCCGGGGTCGAGCGGGCGGAGAAGGGCGTTCCGCCTGCTCACGTCGGAATCTGGCGGGAATGAACGCGCTGGCGCGGAGCTCTCCCGCCGGCGCGTTTTCCTTGGGAGGGTCCTTCGAGGCGCGGGCTACTTGCCGAGCTCGTGGAGCTCTCCGGACATCGCCACGCGAGTTCCCCCCGGTGCCTCCCGAGCCAGGGTGAGCATGGCCCGAGCGACGGTGCGAGCCTCGATGGGACGCCCGCTGAAGGGGCGGAGCAGCGGACCGAGCGCCTTCGTCACCACCATGGCCGCACGCTCGCCAGGGCGGCTCTCGGCCCGCTCTCCGAGCAGCAGCGAGGGGCGAAGGAGGACGAGGGACTCGAAGCCCACGGCCTTCAGGTCCTCCTCCGCTTCACCCTTCACGCGGTTGTAGAAGATGCGCGAGCGCGGATTGGCCCCGAGCGCGGAGACGAGCAGGAAGCGCCGGGCCCCTGCCTTCCGAGCGGCCCGCGCGAAGGCCAGCACGGCGTCATGGTCCACGGCACGGAAGGCCTCCTGGCTGCCGGCCTTCTTGATGGTGGTGCCCAGGCAGCAGAAGGCATCGTCGGCCGAGGGGAGCGACTCGGCCTCCAGCCGGGCGAAGTCCACCGTGCGTTGAGAGAGCTTGGGGTGCTGCCTTGGCAGTGCGCGTCGGCCGAGTGAGCACACCTCCCGGTACTGAGGGCTCTGCAGCAGCTCCTCGAGAAGGAAGCCGCCGACGAGTCCGCTTGCTCCAGCCACGAGTGCGCTGCGTGTCTCCATGGGTCCATACTCGCACGAACGCGGCGCGGAGGTGTCCCGCGTCTCGCGGGAGAGTGACCCAGGAAAGCCAGGACAAGGATCCCCCCTGTCCCGGCCTGCCTCAGGGGAGACGCTGCAGCACACCGGTTGGGGGGGAGGGAGAGGCCCCCGTCACCGATGCTGATCCAATGGTGTTGCCTGGATGCCCCCGGGCTCGGGGCGAGCTGGTATAGCTGCCCTACAGGATTGAACGGACCTCGTCGAGGCGTGGAGGCGCCGCATGTCAGAGCCGAACTGGCGATTCCTCGAGGAGTTCAACCTGGAGCACAGGCGTCGGTCCGCCGCGGACTGGTCGGTGGTGGACGCGCTCCAGAGCGCCGCGCAGCGGATGATGGCGGAGGAGAGCAATCGCTTCGAGGAAGCGCTGGCCGAGTCCGCACCGCGGTGGGAGGTGCTGGGCGGCGATCCGCTCTCGAACGATTGGTCTCGATTTCGTCCGCTCCGCCTCGGGCGTGAGGAGGACTGGTCCGACTGGTTGGCGCATCTGCTCGAGAGCTCGTCCACGGGCGCATTCGCGCGCTCACTGCTGCATCCATCCACTCGGGGGCAGGGCTCGGTGACGTCCTGGCAGGGACAGGCAGGGCGAGAACAGCCAACAAGCGGCGGTCACCGTACCGATATCCGCTTCGAGCCCCAGGGGGTCTCGTTCCACGTCGAAGTGAAGGTGGGAGACAAGCAGTTCGAGAAGACGTTTCCAACAGCCGATCAGGTCGAGGCAGAAGGGAGCCAGCCGTGGGTCCACCTCATCCTTCTCCCAGAGGAGGATCTCGACGCATGGTTCGCATGCGAAGGCGAGAAGCCGAGGCGCATCAAGGTGGGGGTTCTCACATGGCGTGACGTCGCGCGGGCGCTGCGGGAGGCGTCAGGCGATGAGGCAGAGCCCCTCGCGTGGCGTGTCTGGGCCTGGTCGTTCTGTGGGGCGCTCGAGCAGCGCTTGCTGGGCCACCCCGTTGTTCTTCCCGACAAGAAAAGCCCGCGCATCCAGTCCATCGCCGATCTTGGAGGAGCGCTCTCGGTCATTCGTCTCTTGAAGGAGGTGCGCCGTGGCAGCGAGTGAAGCGGAGTTCCTGAAGGCCGGTGTCCACCGTTATGCAGAGGCCTGCGACACGATCCGCGCGTTCCAGGAGGCGCTGGCCGGACGGCTGATGGCCGTACTGAATGCGAAGACCTCATTTGGTGACTTCCAGCGCGATGTTCGTCTCCCCAAGCCACAAGACAAGGATCACACGCACTGGGGGCGCTGGATTGCGGCGACCGCCACTGGAACCGTGAACCGAAGAGCGCTGGAGGTTGAGATTGGCGTGTGGTGGTACGGGAGAGAAGGGTTGCCTCCCGTGATGTTCTACGTGTCCTCGACGGACGGGATGTTCCAGAAGCGGCCGGTCCCCTCCCTACCACCTCCCATCAGGGCGTATGACGACTCCAAAAGGATCTACCTGTACGTCGAGCCCGGCGAGGAGTTCGACTTCGACCACGAGTTCGATCTCCTGATCCGCACGTTCGTCAGTTCCTGCGTCAAGACGGCTTGAATCCGGGGCGGAAGAGGTTCGTGACCTGGAGAAGGAACGGAAGTACGGCGCCTGTCGTTGAGCGTGTGGATGGGAAAAGGGTAGCACTCGGCCATCACCCATCGTTGCTGCTGCCGGAGATGAACGCAGCCCTTCCCTCGGACTGCCGCACGCGTTGTCAGAGTCCTCTGCTTGGATGGAGGGGCGTGCAACGCGAAGGGTGGCGGGGATGGAACACAAGGGGCTGGTGTCGAGAGTGGCGGAGCAGTTGGAGCAAACGATTGCCCTGGGGCAGTGGCCCAAAGGCAGGCTGCCTTCCGAGCGGCAGATGGCCCAGCGCTATGGGGTGTCGCGCACCACCATCCGAGGAGCCCTCCAGGGGCTGGCCGCCAGAGGACTCATCGTCCAACACCCCGGGCGACAGAGCCGCACGGTGCCACTGGGCGAAGCTCTGTCGCTGGAGAGCCTGAAGCTGCTGCTGCCCGAGGGCCGTAAAGACATGGATCGCCGGCCGCTGCTCGAGGGGTACTTCGCCCTCAAGCGGGAGGTGACGGTAGAACTACTGGCTGCCTGCTGCGAGCACGCCAGCCAGCAAGACGTGGAGCAGCTGCTCAATGCCAGCTTCGCGTTGAGAGATGAGGCCCGCTGGCAGGAGAAGCGCATCCGGTGGGTGGAGCGAGAGTTCGACCTGCTGCGGCTGGCGGCCCAAGGCGCGGACCGTCCCGGCCACCTGCTGCTCCTGATGTCGTTGGAGAAGGCTTTCCGGGGACTGGCGGACGCGCTGCTCCCCGCGCTGCAACCCGAGGCCCTCCAGCAGTGGGCCCAGTGCATGTTCAACGCCCTGGCCGACCGTGACGCCCAGGCCCTTCGCCAACAGCTGCCGGCGCTGCTGAAGGCTGCCGATGAGCCGCTGCTCGACCGGCTGGCCCCTGTGCGTGATTCGCACACTGCGCCTGCGCCCCCACCGCCTGCCGGGGAGGTGCCCGTGTCGGGCGAGAACGCCAGCAACTGGTCTGCTTGTCATACCAGTTCGCAACAAGTCGAGCCGACAGGGAGGCCCCCGGTCCACGAGGAGGTTTGTGCCAACGAGCGTCCCTCGGCGAGCCGGAACGCTCCCGCAGCCCCAGCCGCCCCGCTCTCTGCTTGCGAGGTGCAGGACAATTCCTGCGGCTCCGAACCCATTGCGGCCCCACCTGCCCCTCGCTCCTCTGATGGAGGTGTTCCTGGAAGGCCCTGTTATCCGCCCACCCTGATGCTTGCCTGGCCGCCTTCTTCCTCCTCGGCAGTGCCGGCAGCAGACACCGAGGGCCCGCCTGCTCCGTGCCAGGCAGATTCAACCGTCGCCGTGGCAAGGCAGCCTGTACCGAGCGAGAGCGAGGCCGCTCTGCCGGTGAACGAGGGAGAGGCCTGAGCCTCTGGTCCCAGCGGCACGTTAGGGGTGGGCGCTCACCACCGCTCAGGTGGGCGCCTCGGATTGGAGGCGACGGCCCCCTCTTGTCCACGACACCACTGTCCTGCCCGTTGGCTCAGGTCTACTCTGGCTCGTGGCTTCGCGTTCCACTCCCTCACCCAACTTCCTTGAAGGGGGTTGGACCCGCCGTAAGTAGGGGCTTTCAGGTAAGGTCCGCCGGTTTTCGGAGAGAACGAGACCGTGCGGAAGATCCTCTACCTCGAACCCGTGGGCGGCATCGCGGGAGACATGTTCCTCGCAGCCGTGGTGGACCTCGGTGTGTCACCCGATGCCATCGCCCAGGCCCTCAGCGGGCTGAAGGTGCCCGGCTGGAAGCTGGCAGTGAGCCGAGCCGTGCGCCATGCCATCAGCGGCACACACCTGGATGTCGTGCTGGACGAGCGGGAGGCCCACCCGCACCGCGCCTACTCGGACATCCAGCGCCTCATCGAAGCGGCGGACACGCTCTCGGAGAAGGCCAAGGCCCGCGCCCTGGCGGTGTTCCGCGCCATCGGCGAGGCGGAGGCGAAGGTGCACGGCGTCTCCATCAACGACATCCACTTCCACGAAGTGGGCGCGGTGGACTCCATCGTGGACATCTGCGGCGCGGCCGTGGTGCTGGAGTTGCTGGGAGATCCAGAGGTGCACGCCGCGCCGCCGCCGCTGGGCAGCGGGACCATCCGGGTGGCGCACGGGAGCATGCCCATCCCGGTGCCGGCGACGCTGGAGCTGCTCAGGGATGTGCCGGTGCGCTTCGAGGGCGTGGGAGAGCTGACGACGCCCACGGGCGCGGCGCTGCTGAAGGTGCTGACGCGCATCGGCCACCCGCCGGACTTCATCGTGGAGCGCGTGGGCTACGGCGTCGGGACGAAGGACTTCAAGGACCGGCCGAACGTGCTGCGCGCGTCGCTGGGGCGCGCGGAGGACAAGGCCGAGGGCCTCTGGGTGCTGGAGGCCAACCTGGACGACAGCACGCCGCAGCTCCTGGGCTATCTGGTGGAACGGCTGCTGGCGGTGGGCGCGCTGGATTCATGGGTGACGCCCGTGGTGATGAAGAAGGGGCGGCCCGGGCACCTGCTGAGCGTGATGGTGGAGGGCGGCAAGCGCGAGGCGGTGATGGACGTGGTGCTGCGCGAGTCCACGACGCTCGGGGTGCGCTTCCACCGGGTGGAGCGCCAGGCGCTGGAGCGCGACTGGGTGGAGGTGGAGACGCCGTGGGGCCGGGTGCGGGTGAAGCGCGGCCTGCGCGGTGGCGAGGTACTCAACGCCCACCCGGAGTTCGAGGACTGCCGCCGGGTGGCCGAGGCCGCGGGAGTCCCGATCAAACAGGTGATGACCGCGGCGATGGCGGCCCTGGCCAAAGCGTGACGCGGCGTCCCTCCTCCTCGGAACGCACGGCAGCGGCCAGGAGGCGCTGGACGATGGCGGCCTCCTCCAGCCTCGCCAGTTCCGTGAGCGGCGCGCCGTGAAGCGCCGCGAGGAAGTGACGGGCGGTCTCCACGTGGGCCTGCGCCCAGGGCTCACGCTCTCCTTCCCGGGGCTCGAGGCCCGGAGCCAGATCCGTCCAGGCACCGCCCCGGAAGCACCGCACGGCTGAGACGCACCATCCGGTCCGGGAGGGCACGTACCCACCAGAGAGCCCGGCCTCCCAGTCCCGCCCCAGGAGCGTCCAGCCACCCTGGAGGCCCGGCTCTGGACACGCGGCGTGGGTGAGGACAGCGACCGCTCCAGAGGAGAGGCCCACCTGCAGCGCGGCGGTGTGGACGGGACGGCCGGACAGCGAGGCCTGGACCCACACGGGAGAGGCCCGGGCGAGCCAGAAGGCCGTATCGAGCAGATGAGAGACGCCATCCCAGTCGGCCGACGCCGCCGTGAACGGACCAGGACCCTCTCCGCCCATGCGGACGAAGCTGTTTCGCAGCGTGACGACGAGGTGGCGCAAGGGATTCCCAGCGAGCCAGTCCCGCAGCGCCCGGAAGGGCGGGAGCATCCGATAGGGAAAGTTCACCGCGCACAGACGGCCTGACGCCTTCGCCCGGGCGACGAGCGCGAGGGCATCCGCCTCCGTGCCGGCGAGCGGCTTCTCGCAGAGCACGGCGCACCCCGCGTCGAGCGCCGCCTCGACATGCTCTCGATGGAGCGCGTCCGGGCTGGCCACGACCACGGCGTCCACAGCCTCACAGAGCTCTCGCACCCGCGTGGTGGCCAGCGGAATGCCCTCCCGATCAGCCACTGTGCGAGTGTGCTCCAGGTTCTGCCCGCACAGCGCGGTCACTTCAGCGCCCGCGGCGCGGAATGCCCCCACGTGCATCAATCCCCACTTCGTCCCGATGACTCCGATGCGCACGCACCGAGCCTGCCAGAGGAAGCGGCCCCTGTGGCCACGCTCCGAGCCGCCGGAGGCCAGGCGTCGACGAATCCACACAGCGGGAGAACCGTGGCAGGCTGCCTGATCATGTCCTCCGCCTCCCTCCCGTACGACCCCAGCTCGCCGCAGGGCGCTCTCGGGGGCTCCTCCCTCCCTGCCGTGCATGGAACGCGCGAGGAGGCCCGGCTGCCCCTGGTGCTCCTGGCGATCCTGGTGCCCATCCTCCTGTTCACGCTGATCATGAGCCCGCAGGGGCACCTCAACTGGCTGCTGGAGACGGGGCCGGGGCTCATCGGCATCGCGGTGCTCGCGGGCACCTTCCGCCGCTTCCCCATGTCCCGGTGGATCTACGTCTGCGTCTTCCTGCACATCCTCGTGCTGACGTACGGCGCCTACTACACCTACGCGCTCACACCGCTGGGCAACTGGGCCCGTGACAGCTTCGACCTGTCACGCAATCCGTATGATCGCGTGGGCCACTTCGTGCAGGGCTTCTTCCCGGCCTTCATCATCCGCGAGGTGCTGCTCCGGCTCACCCCGCTGCGGCGCGGAGGGTGGCTGAACTTCCTCACGGGCTCGGTGGCCCTGGCCATCAGCGCCTGCTACGAGTTCATCGAGTGGTGGGCCGCGCTCATCCTGGATCCGGAGGGCGGCGACAAGTTCCTCGGCACCCAGGGCGACATCTGGGACGCGCAGTGGGACATGTTCATGTGCCTCATCGGCGCCACCCTGGCCATGCTGCTCTTCGGCCGGGCCCACTACCGCAGCCTCGAGCGGCTGATCTCCCGACGCGCGCCCGCGGCGGCACCGCCTCCCTCGGCGTGAAGGAGGCGGTGGCGGGAACCTGTCCCTCTACCCGGGAGCCGCGGCCTCGCCGGGGACGGGCAGCGGCCACCGGGAGAACGCCTTGACCCAGGCCCGGCGCAGGTAGTCCAGCGCCTCGAACTTCTCCGCCTCGCCGAGCCCCTGCGCGTCGGCGGGTGCCTGGGACCACCACCCGAAGTTGAAGAGCACCAGCGCCCGGTGCTCCTTCACCGCGGACGGCTCGAGCGAGCGCAGCGCGCGCAGCTGCCCCGCGAGGGGCGCCCCCAGCGTGGACTCGGGGCCTCGGTACCGCGGGCCGTAATGCGCCTCCGTGAACCGGATGGGCCCCGCGATGCGGCGGTTGAACTCCGCCAGCTGCTCCGCGGGCACCCAGAGCTCCTGGTGCGCGCCCCCGCCCACGGTGTGGACCTCGAAGCCCTCGAGGTACGCGGTGCTCACGTCGAACTCGGTGATGAAGCCCGCGTACCCGGAGCCCGGGTCGGGCGTGTTCCAGCCCCGGGCGATCTGCCGCGCATACTCCTCGTTCATCACCGGGTAGAAGATGGGCTGCTCCGGCAGGCGTGGCGGGAAGCCGGAGCACTCGCTGCCCAGCACCAACTCGGCCTCCTTGAGCCCCACGGGGCGATACAGCGTGCGAGTGGCCATCAGAAGTCCGTGCCGCTCGCGCGCTTGCCGGGAGAGGCGCTGGTCCCCGAGGGCAGCGAGTCGTGGCGCACCCACGAGCCCGTCGTCGTGGCGTCCGGGCTCCGGTTGTACGAGACGCCCTGGTACGTGTCCCTGTAGTAGTAGCTATCCGCCACCGTGGCGTCGGGCCTCGCCAGGTACACCGTGTCTCCGTTGCTCCCCACGTTGACACCCCGGTTGAACCGCAGCCCCTCGCCTCCGTTGGAGTACGTCGCGTTGAGCCAGCCCGAGGGCACCGCGGAGGCCCCCGAGAAGACGACGTACCCCTTGCCCGGCGCGAGCGTCGTCCCCGCCGCGAACACGTGCCGCGCGGGCTTCGTGCCGGAGTACGACTCCGCGTCGTGCAGCTTCCAGCCACCCAGGTCCACCGTCGTGCTCCCCGTGTTGACGACCTCCACGAACTGCTGGTCGAAGTCGATCTGCCCCGTGCTGGGGTTGATGTTGGGGTGGGGCAGGAACTCGTTGATGAACACCGATGAGGGCGGAGTGGGCGGAGGCAGCACCCGGCTGAAGTCGAAGTTGCTCACCACCGGGTAGTGATCGGAGGTCGTCGTGCCATAGCTGGGGATGTTGGGGCGCACGATCGTGGCGGAGTTGGTCACGTAGTTGACGGCCAGCTCGTTGGTCACCAGCTGGTGGTCGATCACGTTGTCGAAGCCCACCGAGCTGCCCATCCCCGCCAGCGACAGCGGCCGGGTGATGAACGTGTACTCCACGGGAGCGTCGACGTAGTTCTGATAGGGCGAAGGCAGGTAGTTCTGGTCTGGGCCCCGGGCGATGGACACGTCCACGTCGTCGTTCCAGTCTCCCAGGACGATGACGCGCGAGCTGGGCAGCTGCGTGTCCAGGTACTGCTTGAGCGCGGCGCCCGCCGCCATGCGTTGATTGTAGTCCGACTGGTTGGTGTCGGCCTTCATGTGCAGCACGATGACCACCAGGTCCAGGCTCCTCTCGTCGCGCGTCACGCGCAGGTCCACCCGCAGGGGCGGGCGGCCCGCGAAGTCACCGGAGTTCCCGCTCAGGATCACCTCGGCCTTCTGGACGCTCACCAGGCTCGACTTGAAGAGCACGCCCACCTTCTGCTCGCCGGTGGAGTAGTTGGCGGAGCCATTCAGCACGGTCGGATCATTGGCGAGGAAGCCACCAAAGCCGCTCAGCTCCGCCTTGAGCGCGTTGAAGTGGTTGGTGTCGACGATCTCCGCCACTCCCCAGATGTCCGCCCCGATGTCGTTGATCACCGTGCGCACGTTGGTCAGCTGGAGCTGCTCGTTGGTGGGCCCATTGGTGATGCTCCCGAACCACTCGATGTTCCAGTTCGCCACCTCGAGCGGGAAGGGCGTGCCCGCATCCGGAACGCCACCATCCGTGGTGCCACCATCCGGAATGCCACCATCCGAAGTGCCGCCATCCGTGCTGTCGAACCCCACCTGCAGGGTGAAAGACCGCGCCGACAGCGCCCCGTTGGCGTCCTGCACGCGCAGCGTCACCGGATGGCCTCCCAGGCCCTGCGGCACGCCCGAGAGCCTCCCCTCCGACGACAGGGACAGCGAGCCCGGCAGCGACCCGTCCGCCAGCGACCACCGCAGCGGAGGTCTGCCGCCCGTCGCGCTCAGCTGGACATCGTACGCCTGCCCCGCGGAGGCCCGGGGCAGCGCCGTGCTGGTGATCGCCGGAGCCGCGTACACCTTCAGCTCGTACGAGCGTGAGTCCTTCGCCCCGGTGGCATCGATCGCTTCCACGGTGAGCGTGTAGTCCCCCTCGCTCCGCGCGGGCCCCGTGAGCAGCGCCGTCGCCGAGTAGAACGAGAAGCCGTCCGGCACGTCCCCGATCGAGTACCGCAAGGGGGCAACGCCTCCGCTCGCGGTGAGGCGGACCTCATACGGCAGCCCCACCGTGGTGGACGCCAGGTCGATGTCAGGCAGCACCGGTCCGTCGGGCTCCTCACGGCTGTTGCACGCGCACAGCGCCGTGACGATGACGAGCACCCTCGCCACTCGGGCGGAAAACATAGGCATACACTCCGGAAGGGGGCCCCTGGCTCCGAGGGCCCGAGAATAGAGGCACTCTACAGTGACACGGTGCCCGGGCGTGAAGAGCACTTGCTCCGGCACCTGCCCCGCTGCAATCGCGCGGGCGCTCCGTCGTTTCTTCCACGAGCAGGAAAGCTTTGCGCTCGTGCCGGGCGTGAAGTCAGATGCGCCGGATTTCACACCCCTCGAGAGGAGGCACCCGACATGGCCGATCAGAAGTGGGAGAAGCAGCTCATGGAGTTCATCAAGCGCACGGGCGAGGAGATCAAGCGCACGGGCGAGGAGATCAAGGTCGAGGCCCAGCGCCTCCTGGACGAGGTGAAGGATCCCGCCCGCCAGGCCAAGATCAAGGAGACCCTCAAGGATCTGCGCGACAAGGCCTCCACCATCTCCAAGGAAGCCGCCGAGACGCTGGAGAACGCGGTGCGCAAGGTGGAAGGCGCCGTGGGCTCCGCCCTGGACATGAACAAGCCCGAGGACGCCCCCAAGGCCTCCTCCAAGGCCTCCTCCAAGGCCTCCTCCAAGGCCTCTCCGGCCGCCGCTCCCACCCCCGCCGCCGAGCCCGCCGCCCCGTCCAAGCCTGCTCGCAAGGCCGGCAAGACGATCGGCAAGAAGGCGGGCGCGAAGAAGGCCGCGGGCGCCAAGAGCCCCGCCTCCAAGGCCCCCGCAAAGAAGGCGCCCAAGTCGATCGGACGCAAGAAGCCCTCCGCCTGAGGACGTTCTGCCCCGGGCGCACATCTTCAATGCCAACCCATGGTTGGATGCCTGGCAGGGGTTCTTCCAGGCAGTTCGCGGGGTTGGAACGGTTCCGGACCCGTGACATAGTGCGAGCGTGGCTGGCTCCAATGAGAAGGGGAACTTCAGCGCGGACATCGCGCAGGAAGTGATCGACGCGGCGCTCAAGAGCGTCGAGCGTCGCAACACGCACTCCGACTCGGAGGCGGAGCTGACTCTGGAGGTCGAGTCAGCCGCGCCCGCGAGCGAGGACGCCGCGGCTTCGGAGGAGGTGTCCGAAGCGGCCGACCCGGCCCCTTCCGCCTCCTCGGAGGAAGTCGCCGAGCTGACCGCGGCCCTCGAGGCGGCGCGCAAGGAGGTGGAGAGCCTCCACGCGCAGCTCGAGTTCAGCCAGGGCGAGAGCCGCAAGCTGATGGAGCGCCTCAAGGAGGACCACGAGCGCACCGTCCGCGCCGCGGCCGACCTGGAGAACTACAAGAAGCGCGCCCAGAAGGAGAAGGAGGAGGTCCAGAAGTTCGGCTCCGAGAAGCTGCTCAAGGACCTCCTGCCGGTGATGGACAACCTGGATCGCGCCATGGACGCCGCGACGAAGTCCCCCGACTTCGTCAGCTTCCACAAGGGCGTGGCCATGACGCGCAAGTCCTTCGAGGACACGCTGGCGCGCCACGGCGTGAAGTCCTTCAGCGCCAAGGGCCAGGTGTTTGATCCGCGCCTCCACGAGGCCATGCAGCAGGTGGAGACGGCCGACGTCCCCGCCGGCCATGTCGCCTTCGAGGTGCTGCGCGGCTACTACCTCAACGAGCGCCTGGCCCGTCCGGCCCTCGTCGCTGTTGCGCGCGCCCCGGCTCCGCCACCCGAGCCGCCCGCGCCTGTCGCGGCCGCGCAGACTCAGCCTTCTGAACAGACCGGTGGCAGCGCCGCACCGGATGCGGGCACTTCGCCCGCCGTAACCTCTGAGACCGAGCAACCCGCTGGGGGGAGCCAGTAAGACGCCATGGGCAAGGTGATTGGAATCGACCTGGGGACGACGAACTCCTGTGTCGCCGTGATGGAAGGCGGCGAGCCGGTAGTCATTCCCAACAGCGAAGGCAGCCGGACGACGCCGTCCATGGTGGGCTTCACGGACTCGGGTGAGCGGCTGGTGGGGCAGATCGCCAAGCGCCAGGCCATCACCAACCCGGAGAACACCGTCTACGCGGTGAAGCGTCTGATCGGCCGCAAGTTCGACTCTCCCGAGGCCAAGAAGGCTATCGGCGTGAGCTCCTTCAAGGTGAGCTCCAGCCCCAACGGCGACGCCTGGGTGGAGATCCGCGGCAAGGGCTACAGCCCGCCGGAGATCAGCGCCATCGTGCTGATGAAGATGAAGCAGACGGCGGAGGACTACCTCGGCGAGCCCGTCACCGAGGCCGTCATCACCGTCCCCGCCTACTTCAACGACGGCCAGCGCCAGGCCACCAAGGACGCCGGCCGCATCGCCGGCCTCAACGTCCTGCGCATCATCAACGAGCCCACGGCCGCCGCGCTCGCCTACGGCCTGGACAAGGTCAAGGACACGAAGACGGAGCGCATCGCCGTCTACGACCTGGGCGGCGGCACGTTCGATATCTCCATCCTGGAGCTGAACGCCGGCGTGTTCGAGGTGAAGAGCACCAACGGCGACACGTTCCTGGGCGGCGAGGACTTCGACCAGCGGCTGGTGGACTTCCTGGCCAAGAAGTTCGCCGAGCAGAACAACGGCATCGACCTGCGCAAGGACCGCATGGCGCTGCAGCGGCTCAAGGAGGCCGCCGAGCGCGCCAAGCACGAGCTGTCCAGCGCCTCGGAGACGGAGGTCAACCTCCCCTTCATCACCGCGGACGCCACGGGCCCCAAGCACCTCACCGAGACGGTGGAGCGCGCCACCTTCGAGGAGCTGGTCGGTGACTTGATCGACCGCTCCATCGAGCCGTGCCGCATCGCCCTCAAGGACGCGGGCGTCACCGCGCAGCAGATCAACCAGGTGCTGCTGGTGGGCGGCATGACGCGCATGCCGCGGGTCCAGTCGAAGGTGAAGGAGTTCTTCGGCAAGGAGCCGCACAAGGGCATCAACCCGGACGAGGTGGTCGCCGTGGGCGCCGCCATCCAGGGCGGCGTGCTCAAGGGCGAGGTGAAGGACGTCCTCCTGCTGGACGTCACCCCGCTGAGCCTGGGCGTGGAGACGGCCGGCGGCGTCTTCACGAAGATCATCGACAAGAACACCACCATCCCCTGCAAGAAGAGCCAGGTGTTCTCCACCGCGGTGGACAACCAGCCGCTGGTGAGCGTGCACGTGCTCCAGGGCGAGCGCGAGATGGCGGCGGACAACAAGACGCTGGCCCGCTTCGAGCTGGTGGGCATCCCGCCGGCCCCGCGCGGCGTGCCGCAGATCGAGGTGTCCTTCGACATCGACGCCAACGGCATCGTCCACGTGAGCGCCAAGGACCTGGGCACCGGCAAGGTCCAGCAGGTGCGCGTGGTGAGCAACTCCGGCCTCTCCGAGGCGGAGATCCAGGGGATGATCGCCGACGCCCAGGCGCACGCCGTGGACGACAAGAAGAAGAAGGAGCTCGCCGACCTGCGCAACAACGCCGACGGGCTCATCTACACCACGGAGAAGAGCCTGGAGGAGTACGCCAGCCTGCTCTCGGAGAAGGACCGGGACGAAATCAAGGCGGACCTCGAGCGGCTCAAGGGTGTGCTGAACACCGCGGACCCGGGTGCGCTGAAGGAGGCCTTCCAGCGTCTGGAGGGCAGCGCCTACCGCATCGCCGACGCCATCTACTCGGGCGAGGCCAAGTCCGGCTCCTGAGTCTGTCTGGCTGGAACGGGCCGTCTGTCCAGACGGTCCGTTGCTTGTGTTTTCCCTGTTTCACGCTTGTTTCGGGGCCTCGGCGCCCCGAGGCCTACAGGCAGGCGTCCCGGCGTACAGGGAATGTTCAAAAATAAGCGAGTACGCTTCTGAGGGTTGGCGCAATCGGTCACGAGCGCCGGTGGCGCTTCTCTCAGGAGCACTCACTCATGTTGGACATCCCGGGCTACAGGGTTCTTGGGACGATCAGGGCCACAGGCTCCAACGCGCTCTTCCATGCAATGCGCGAGGCGGATGGCCTGCCCGTCATCATCAAGACGCCGATGGCGCCTTCCCCGGGCCCGCGCGAGCGTGAGCGCTACCAGCGCGAGTTCAGCATCCTCCAGCGGCTGAGGGACGTGAAGGGAGTGGCGCGGCCCTTTGCGTGCGAGAGCATCCACGAGCGGCCCGTGCTGTTGCTGGAGCGGGTGCAGGGCGAGACGCTCTCGGAGGTGGTGGGCCGGCCCCTGGAAGTCACGCTCTTCCTGAGCGTGGCGCTGTCGCTGGCCAGCACGCTGGCGGAGATCCACAACCGCAACGTCATCCACAAGGACATCAAGCCCTCCAACATCATCCTCGAGCCGAGCGGAGAGGCGAGGCTGATCGATTTCGGAGTGGCCACGCTGCAGAAGGTGGAGCACCTGGCGGCGTCCCCCGGGCACCTCATCGAGGGGACGCTGGCGTACATGTCGCCGGAGCAGACGGGGCGGATGAACCGGGCGGTGGACTACCGCACGGACTTCTACTCGTTGGGCGTCACGCTGTACGAGCTGCTCACGGGCCAGCGGCCGTTCCAGGGCAAGGACGCGCTGGAGTGGTTCCACGCGCACATGGCGCAGACGCCCCGGCCGCCGCACGAGCTGAACGAGAAGGTGTCTGCCGCGCTGTCGGCCATCGTGATGAAGCTGATGGCGAAGACCGCCGAGGAGCGCTACCAGAGCGCCGAGGGGCTGAGGGCGGACCTGCTGCGGTGCCGGGACGAGCTGGGGCAGGGCGCTCCGAGCCCGTTCGTCCCCGGCGAGCATGATGCACCCAACCGCTTCCAGCTGCCGCAGCGGCTGTATGGCCGTGAGGAGCAGGTCTCCTCCCTGCTCCAGGGCTTCGAGCGGGTGGTGACGAGCGCCCGGCCGGAGCTGTTCCTGGTGAGTGGCTATTCGGGGATTGGCAAGTCGTCGGTGGTGCACGAGCTGCACAAGCCGGTGGTGCAGCGGCGCAGCTTCTTCCTCACCGGCAAGTTCGACCAGTTCCAGCGGGATGTGCCCTACGCCACCCTGGCGCAGGCCATTCGCGGGCTGGTGCAGCAGCTGCTGGCGGGGACCGAGGAGGCGCTGGCCCAGTGGCGCAGCCGGCTCAACGAGGCGTGGGAGGGGCACGGGCGGGTGCTGGTGGAGCTGGTGCCGCAGCTGGAGGTGCTGGTGGGCCCACAGCCGCCGCTGCCGGAGCTCTCTGTCAGCGATGCGCAGCACCGCTTCCGGCGGGTGGTCCGGCAGTTCCTGGGCGTCTTCGCCCGCCCCGAGCACCCGCTGGTGGTGTTCCTGGATGATCTGCAGTGGGCGGACCTGGCCAGCCTGAAGCTCATCGAGCAGCTGCTGTCCCAGAAGGAGACGCCGCCGGTGCTTTGGATTGGCGCGTACCGGGACAACGAGGTGAGCTCGTCGCACCCGCTGGTGTCGGTGCTGGAGGAGGTGCGCAAGGCCGGAGCGCGCATCACCGACATCCGGCTGGAGCCGCTGAGCCTGAGGCAGGTGGAGCAGCTGGTGGGGGACACGCTGCCCGGCGCCGGAGAGGAGCTGATCATCCCGCTGTCGGCGCTGGTGCACGAGAAGACGGGCGGCAATCCCTTCTTCCTGCTGCAGTTCATGGAGACGCTCAACCAGGACGGCCTGCTGGTGCGCACCCCCGAGGGCGGGTGGCGCTGGAGCCCCGAAGGGGTGAAGGCGCGAGCGTACTCGGACAACGTGGTGGACTTCATGGTGGGCAAGCTGCGCCAGCTGCCCGCCGTCACCCAGCAGCTGCTGCAAGTCGCGGCCTGCGTGGGCAACAGCTTCATGCTCCCCATGCTGGGCACCCTCTCGGCGCGGGAGGCGACGGTGGAGGTGGAGCAGGGGCTGGAGCCCGCGCTGCGGGAGGGCCTGCTGATGCGCGCGGGCTCGGAGCAGTATCGCTTCCTGCATGACCGCATCCAGCAGGCGGCCCACGCCCTCATCTCGGAGCAGGAGCGCAAGGCCCTCCATTTGAGGATTGGCCGGCTGATGCTGGAGAGCCTGTCGCCGGAGCAGCTGCGCGAGAGTCTCTTCGAGGTGGTCAGTCAGCTCAACGCGGGCGTGGACCTCATCGAGGAGCCCGCCGAGCGCCACCGCCTGGCCCGGCTGAACGCCGAGGCGGGAAGGCAGGCCCGGGCGTCGGTGGCGCTGCGTCCCGCCATCAGCTACTTCACGGCGGCCTTCGCGCTCATCCCCGGAGACCCCTGGGACACGGACTACGCGCTGGCCTTCCAGGCGCGGATGGGGCGCGCCCAGTGCGACATGGTGAGTGGCAACCTCCAGGGGGCGCGCGTGCTGGTGGAGGAGCTTCGCTCCCGGGCTCGCGAGCCTGGGGACATGACGGAGGCCTACTGCCTGCTGGCGGACTGCTTCATGTCGACAGGGGACATCCCCTCCGCCACCTCCACCATGCTGGAGTGCGTGGAGAGGCTGGGCATGCCCATGGCCGCGCATCCGACGTGGCAGGAGGCGTCGGCGGCCCAGGAAGAGGTGAGGCGGTTGCTGGGCGCGCGCCCCATCGACAGCCTCATCGAGCTGCCGCGGATGACCGACCCGGAGACGCAGGTGAGGATGCGCGCCCTGGCCGTGCTCTTTCCGAAGGCCTACGTCACCGACAATGCGCTGCTCACCATCGTCCTGAGCCGCATGGTCGCGCTCTCCTTGCAGCATGGCTTCGTGGCCGATGCGGTGGTGGGCTTCGCCTGGTTCGGCGAGCTGTCGGTTGCCTTGTTCAAGCAATACCGGGAGGGCCAGGCCTGGGTGGTGCTCGCGCGTTCGCTCGTGGAGCGCTACGAGCTGGAGGCCTACCGGAGCCGGGTCGTCCTGGCCCTGCAGGGCATCAGCTTCTGGACGGCGCCGCTGTCCACCGTTCAGGAGATCACCCTGGCGGGCTTCCAGCACTCGCTCCAGTCAGGTGAGCTCTACTGGGCCTGCTACTTCGCCTCCTCGCTCGTGGGCAACCGGATCTCGATGGGGCACGACCTGGGGGACGTCCTCCAGGAGGCCATCACGCGCATGGACTTCGTGCGCAAGGTGGGCGTCTTTGACGCCATGGATGGGCTGCGCATCGCGCAGGCCGTGGTCCGGAACCTGAGGGGAGAGTCGAGCGCGTTCGGTTCGCTCACATCCGAGGGCTTCGACGAGAAGGAGTACGAGGCGACGCTCACGTCCAGGCGGATGAGCACCACGCAAGGCAGCTACTGGACCCACAAGCTCGAGGCGCGCTTCGTGGCAGGGGACTACCCAGAGGCGCGGCGGGCGGCGGAGAAGGCGGGCGAGTTCCTCTGGTCCATGCACACCACCCTCCGGTTGAGGGATTACCACCTCTACCGCGCGCTCACGCTGGCCGCGCTCTTCGAGGAGCTCACGCCGGAGCAGCAGGCGCGGTCCCTGAGCGAGATCCGCCAGCACCGCGAGCATCTGGCGGAGTGGGCGGAGCATTCCCCCGAGAGCAGCCGCGCGGGGGAGCGGGTGGTGTTCGGAGAGCTGGCCCGTCTGGAGGGGCGGCCGGATGAAGCGTCGCGCGCCTACGAGGAGGCCATCCAGGTAGCCCGCGCGGGTGGGACTCCCCAGTACCTGGGGCTGGCCAGCGAGCTGGCGGCGAACTTCTGGCGCTCGAGGCGGTCACCCATCGTCGCGCACACCTTCGCGCGCGAGGCCCGGGCGGCGTACCTGCAATGGGGGGCGCTCGCCAAGGTGCAGCAGCTGGACTCCTTGTGGCCGAACCTGGGGCCCGCTCCGGTATCCTCGGCGGAGACCCAGACCAGCAGCACGGACTCGACGCGGATCGACGCGCTGACGGTGGTGAAGGCGCAGCAGGCCATCTCCGGGGAGATCATCCTGGAGCGGCTGGTGACCACGCTGGTGAGAGCGGCCATCGAGAACGCGGGCGCGCAACGCGGAGTGCTCCTGCTGCCGAGTGGGGACACGCTCTCGGTGGTAGCCACCGCCACCGCCTCTTCGGGCAGCGTGGAGCTGCCATCCGCCGACGGCGGCGCTCGCGGGGAGCTGCCGTGGACGATCCTGTCCTATGTGAGGCGGACGCGGGAGCACGTGCTCATCGGAGATGCCACGAGGCCGCATCCCTTCTCGGGGGACGAGTACCTGGTGCGAAGCGGAGCGCGGTCGGTGCTGTGCCTGCCGCTGATGAGGCAGGAGCAGTTCACCGGGGCGCTGTACCTGGAGAACAACCTGGCGACCAACGCGTTCAGCCCGGCGCGGCTGGCGCTGCTGGGGCACATCGCCTCGCAGGCGGCCATCTCCATCGAGAACGCGAGGCTGTACGCGGACGTGCAGCGGGCGCGGCAGGAGCTGAGGCAGGCCAATGACGAGCTGGAGCAGCGGGTGGAGGAGCGCACGCGGGAGCTGAAGCAGGCGCAGGCGAGGCTGGTGGACACGGCGCGTTCGGTGGGAATGGCGGAGGTGGCCTCCAACGTGCTGCACAACGTGGGCAACGTGCTGACCAGCGCCGTCATCAACCTGGAGATGATGCAGCGGGCGGTGGGAGCATCGAGACTGGGCAAGCTGAAGCAGGCGACAGGTCTGCTGCTGGAGCACCGGCAGGAGCTGTCGAGCTTCCTGGCGCCAGGCGCGAGAGGAGGGCACCTGCCGGAGTACCTGGCGAGGCTGGCCGACGAGCTGGTGGCCCAGCAGACGCGGCTGGTGGAGGACATGGATGCGATGGGGCGGCACATCGAGCACATCCGGGCCATCGTCCAGGTGCAGCAGACGTACGCGAAGACGTCGCTGATGACGGAGGAGTGCGACCTGGGTCAGCTGGTCGAGGATGCGCTGAGGATCCAGATGGCGGCGCTGCAGCGGCACGGGGTGACGGTGCACAAGGAGCTCGCACCGGTGCCGAGGCTGAAGGTGGACAAGCACAAGGTGCTGCAGATTCTCATCAACCTGCTGAGCAACGCGAAGTACGCGATGGATGGCTCACCCGAGGGAGAGCGTCTCATGACGGTGAGGCTGAGGGTGGAGGGCCAGCACGTCCAGATCCAGGTGGAGGACGACGGGATGGGGATCGCGCCAGAGGCGAGGGAGAACCTGTTCACGCACGGGTTCACGACGCGCAAGGACGGACACGGGTTCGGGCTGCACTCGAGCGCGCTGGCGGCGCAGATGCTGGGAGGACGGCTGACGCTGGAGAGTGAGGGGACCGGCAAGGGAGCCGTCGCCACGCTGGAGCTTCCACTCTCCTGACCGCTGGAGACCGAACGGGGGCCTTCCCGCGATGGGGCCTCCCGGTGTTCAATGGGCCCCGTGGAGTTCCCATCACTCGAGGCCGAGGTCGCCTTCCTGCGGGGCCTGGTGTCCGTCCAACGGCTGACGGACGACATCCTCGAAGACTGCTTCGAGCGAGGGCTGGACCTCGACACCGGGCTGGACGTGTTCCTCACCCAGTGCGCCAGGATGGTGCACGCGGTGGCGGGCTTCGTGTCCCTCCGGGGCACGCAGCACCCGGTGCTGACCCGGGTGCTGGGCGAGCTGGGCGTGGACGTCTTCGAGGCGGTGAAGTGGACGGGGCCGCGGCGGCTGGACGGCGGGCGGATGCTCTTCTGCACGCAGCTCACGCTCGGCAAGCTGCAGCTGGGCTCGCTGGGGCTGGTGGTGGAGGGGCGCTTCGAGGACGGCGGGCGGCTGGTGATGAAGCTGGTGGAGGCCATCGGCGAGCAGCTCGACTCGGCGGTGCTGGGCTTCCTGGCGCTCACGGACGGGCGCAGCGCGCTGGATCGGCTGGACGAGCTGGCCGTGGACGAGGACGCGACCCCCGTGGGGCGGGGCCGCATCGGCCGCTACGAGGTGGTGACGCCGCTGGGCACGGGCGGCATGGCGCAGGTGCTGGTGGCGCGCGCCCGAGGGCCCGAGGGCCTGGGACGGCTGGTGGCCCTCAAGCGCATCCTCCCGCACCTGGCCACCGACCCCGTCATCGTGCAGCAGTTCCTGGATGAGGCGCGCATCGGCCTGCGCCTGTCCCACCCCAACCTCGTCACCGTCTACGACATCGGCGAGGCGCAGGGCGCGTACTACATCGCCATGGAGCTGGTGCGGGGCGTGGACCTGGACCGGCTGCTCAAGGCGCTGAAGGCTCCGCTGCCGCCGGCCATGGCGGTGGCAGTGGTGGCGCAGGGGCTGCTCGGGCTGCATGCGGCGCACACGCTGCGAGGCGAGGACGGGGCGCCGCTCCTCCTGGTGCACCGGGACATGTCCCCGCACAACCTCATGGTGGGCTTCGACGGGCGGGTGAAGGTGCTGGACTTCGGCGTGGCCAAGGCGCGCATGCAGCGCACGGTGACGCTGCCCGGCATCGTCAAGGGCAAGCCCCTCTACATGTCTCCCGAGCAGGCGCGCGGCGAGCGGCTGGATGCGCGCAGCGATCTGTTCGCCCTGGGGCTCATCCTCTACGAGGCCCTCACGGGCAAGCGCGCCTTCGACAAGGGCGATGAGCTGGCCAGCATGTACGCCATCTGCGACGAGCAGCTGCGCCGGCCCGAGCGCATCCCCAAGCCGCTGTGGGACGTGATGGCGGTGGCGCTGGCCAAGAGCCCCGGTGAGCGCTTCCGCAGCGCCCAGGAGATGGCCGAGCGGCTCATGGAGGTGGTGCCTCCCGCCAAGGACGCGGAGCTGGCCCGGCTGATGGCCGGGAACTTCCCGGACCGGCTGCGCGAGCTGGCCCGGCTGGACCGCACCTCCGATGAGAAGTCCAAGGCGGGCCAGACACAGGTCCGCGGTCCGGTGAAGCCCCAGCGCTGAGCCCTCGCGCGGGCTCCCTCACGAGCCGAGCGCCGGCGGTGCTCACCGGCGCTCGGGGGCCTCCGCCTGCTGTCGCGCTCAGGAGCGGCGCAGCGTGGGATCATCCGGAGTCAGATCCAGCTTGCGAGACCCCTCCACCTCCCCGTCACTGCGGATGTCCACCTTCTCGTGGCGCACCGTCTCCGCCACGCGCTGCTCCTCCTCGATGGCGTCCTTGCGGATGATGACCTCCTCATCCACCACCGCGCGCTTCCGCACCTCCACCTCCTCGGCGCGCAGCGGCACCACCACCGTCTCCTCCTGGAAGGAGGCGTGCATCGCCGGCCGATCCTTCACGTCCCGGCGCTCCACCCGGACGCGCTCGCGCTTCACCGGGACGGACAGCTCCTTCTCCTCCTCGATGACGTCCTTGTGGACGCGCACCTCGCCGGCCTGCCGCTCGCGCTTGGTGACGTCCAGCTCCTCCTTGTAGACGGGCACGGCCACCTCGTCCCTGCCCACCATGGGCCTCTCGACGCCCGCCGCCGACGCGTTCGCCGTCAGCCCCGCGGTGTCCGCGCCCAGTCCCAGGCCCGTGCTCCGCTCGGCGGGTACGCCCACCGTGCCCGGCCCCACGCCCGCTCCTCCGCCCGTCCCGGCCAGCACGCCCCGGTCCTCCCCGAGCGAGAAGCGGTGCAGCCCCTCCTTCCCATGGAGGAGGATGATCTCCCCGTCGCGGATGTCGCTGATCTCCTCGTAGCGGCAGACATAGTCCTTCGGGAAGAAGAGCCCCTTCTCGATCAGGAACTCGCCGTCCTGCACCGCGAAGACGCGGCCGAGCTTCTCGCCGTCGATGCTGCGGACCGTCATTCCCTCTTTGATGTCGCTGCGCTGATACATGGCTCTCCCCCGTCGTGGGTGGCGACCGGCCGATGCACTCGCACCGGTCCGATGACGCCAGGTGTCCGAGAAGTCGGGAGCCGCGCCCTGTCCGGCACCACCCCGACTCCCCTCGAAACTGGGGGCTCATCGTGTGCGCGACAGCCCTTCCCGGATCACCGTTCGGCGGCACGTTGGTGCCCTTGCCCTCCCTTCAAGGGCCCACGGCCGGTCGCCTCCCGCTCGGGGGGCGGAGCGTGGGCCCCGGGCCCGGGCTTACCGTGGAGGGCTCCCATCCAAATGTTCGCTGCGCGAAAGCGGCCCACTTCAGGGGGTGGCTGCACATGAAGAGCAAGCAGAGGAGAGCTCGCGACCGCTGGAGGGAGGCGCTCGTGGGCGGGCTGGCGGGCCTCGGAGTGCCCATGCTGCTCCTGGGGATGGCTGGGGGGAGGAGGGCCCCGGCCCATCCGGCGACCGTGGGGGCGGTTGCCGGCCTGCTGGGGGCGCTGGTGGGAGGGGGGCTCGCGCGGCGGCCGGGGGAGCGGCCCTCGCTCCGCCAGGTCGAGCCCGTCCCCCTGGAGGAGCACGCACCGCGGGAGCGGACGATGCGGCTCGAGCCTCCCCAGGAGGATGCGCCCGAGCCACGCAGGGGGCCCAGCGGGCGCGAGCGGCACTGGCTCCTGAGAGAGGCCGTGGGCTCGGCCTCCTGAGGAAGGCGCTCGAGGCCTGGATGCCTGAAGGGGGACGCGATGGAGCGGGATGTGCGCGAAGGGATGGTGGTCCGCACCGCGGACGGCGAGCGGCTGGGCACGGTGGTGCGCGCCGGCGAGGACACCTTCGTCATCGAGAAGGGGCTGCTGCTGCCCAGGGACTTCACCGCCCGCTACGAGGATGTGGCGGAGGTGCGCGGATCCGAGGTGCGCCTGCGGCGGACCCGGGACGAGATGATCCCCGGCCCCTGGCTCAAGAAGCGGGAGCACGAGGAGGTCGTCTCCCTGGGGACGTTCGGAGCGCCCCAGGAGCTCGTCGTCGAGCTGGCGCACGAGGAGCCCCATCCACGCACCGTCGTCCGAGAGGTGGGCCAGCTGCGCATCCACAAGGTCGTCCGCACGGAGGTGAGGCACTTCAGCATCCCGGTGCGCCGCGAGGAGCTGGTGGTGGAGCGGCTCCCCGTGACGGACGAGGCGCACGCCCGGTCCTTGGAGGGCACTCCGGTGCCGGGGGGCGCGGCGCCCTTCGAGGAGGTCTCCTTCGTCATCCCCCTCCGGGAGGAGCGGGTGGAGTTCACCAAGAGCACCCAGGTCTGGCAGGAGGTGCGGGTGTCCAAGGCGGCCCAGGAGGAACTGCGCACCGTGCGCACCACGGTCCGCCGGGAGACGGCGGAGGTGGAGGAGCGGGGCGAGGTGCTCCACGAGGGGCCCGTGGACGGACTGCACTCCTGAAGCCGCGAAGCACGGCCCGGCAGTAAAAAGCGGTCGGGCGCCCTGGCTGCGCGCTTGACCCACATGGCGGGCTCTCCTAGAAGACCGGAGCTTTATCCGCTGACGGGAGGCTTCGCATGCGACGTTTTGCTCCGATGCTGCTGGCCGCGCTCGCCATGATGGTGGCCGGCTGCGAGAAGAAGACGCAGCCCACGTCCACCGAAACGGACACGAGCAAGCAGGCCGCTCAGGGCCAGGGAGGCACCGCCGCCCCCGCGACGCCCGCGCCGGGCGCTCCCTCCGCGACTCCGACGCCTCCTGGCGAGGCCAACACCCTCCTGCTGGGTGTGGCCACCAGCCTCACCGGCGGGCAGGCCACCTTCGGCATCTCCACGCGCAATGGCATCGACATGGCCATCAAGGAGGCCAACGCCGCCGACGGCGTGAAGGGCAAGAAGCTGGAGATGCGCGTGTATGACGACCAGGGCAAGCCCGAGGAGGCCGCCCAGGCCGTCACCCGCCTCATCACCCAGGACAAGGTGGTCATCATCCTGGGGGACGTGGCCTCCTCGAACTCGCTGGCCATGGCGGAGAAGGCCCAGGCGGCCGGGGTGCCGATGATCACCCCGTCCTCCACCAACCCCTCGGTGACGGAGAAGGGCGACTTCATCTTCCGCGTCTGCTTCATCGACCCGTTCCAGGGCTTCGTGATGGCGAAGTTCGCCCGCGAGAACCTGAAGTTCTCCAAGGTGGCGGTGCTCCAGGACAACAAGAGCGCCTACTCCATCGGCCTGACGGACGTGTTCACCCGCAAGTTCACCGAGATGGGCGGGAAGATCACCGGCACGGAGAGCTATAGCCAGGGCGACACGGACTACCGCGCGCAGCTGACGGCCATCAAGAAGACGCAGCCGGAGGCCATCTACGTGCCCGGCTACTACAGCGAGGTGGGCGTGATTGCCCGCCAGGCGCGCGAGCTGGGGCTGAAGGTGCCGCTGCTGGGCGGCGACGG
Organism: Hyalangium gracile; assembly: GCF_020103725.1. Lineage (NCBI taxonomy): Bacteria > Pseudomonadati > Myxococcota > Myxococcia > Myxococcales > Archangiaceae > Hyalangium > Hyalangium gracile. The sequence continues at coordinate 215,799 of NZ_JAHXBG010000017.1, forward strand.
CTGGGACTCGGAGAAGCTCTACGAGCTGGGCGGCACCGCCATCCAGGGCAGCTACTTCTCCAACCACTACTCGCCGGACAACCCGGAGGCGCGCATCCAGAAGTTCGTGGCGGACTACAAGGCCGCCTACGGCAGCGTGCCGGACGCGCTGGCGGCGCTGGCGTATGACGCGGCGAAGGTGGCCATCGACGCGCTGAAGAAGGCGCCGGACACCTCTGGCAAGGCGATCCGGGATGCCATCGCCCAGACGAAGGACTTCCCGGGCATCGCTGGCGCCATCACCCTGGACGAGAAGCGCAACGCGGTGAAGCCCGCGGTCGTCCTCAAGGTGGGCGATGGCAAGACGGAGTACGTCACCACGGTCAGCCCGTAAATGCTGTCTCAACTCATCCAGCACCTCATCAACGGCCTGGCCACCGGCACCATCTACGCGCTGGTCGCGCTGGGCTACACGATGGTGTACGGCGTGCTGAAGCTCATCAACTTCGCCCACGGCGACGTGATGATGGTGGGCGTGTACATGGGCTACGCCACCGCCTACACGCTCGGCCGGCAGCAGCAGAAGACGTTCCTGGGCGTGGTGGCCATCTTCCTGGTGGCCATGGCGGGCTGCGCGCTGATGGGCTTCCTCATCGAGCGCTTCGCCTACCGGCCGCTGCGCGAGAAGCCGCGGCTGACGGCGCTCATCACCGCGATTGGCATCTCGTTCGCGCTCTCGTACGGCTTCCAGCTGGACATCGGCTTCCTGCCGGGCGCGGCGCCCCGCGCCTTCCCGGAGATCATCGTCCCCACCGAGTGGCTCATCCTCGGCGACCGGGACGTGGTGGTGTGGAACTGGCAGGTGATGTCCCTGCTCATCGCCGTGGGGCTGATGGTGGGGCTGCAGTGGCTGGTGTTCAAGACGCGCTTCGGGCGGGCGATGCGGGCGGTGTCCTTCGACCACCGGGTGGCGGCGCTGATGGGCATCCCGACGGACCGGGTCATCGCGGTGACGTTCATGATCGGCAGCGGGCTGGCCGCGGGCGCGGGGCTGCTGTACGCCATCAAGGACACGTCGGTGAGCCCGCTGATGGGGCTGTACGTGGGGCTCAAGGCGTTCGTGGCGGCGGTGATTGGCGGCATCGGCCATGTGCCCGGGGCGGTGGTGGGCGCGCTGATGCTGGGGCTGGTGGAGGAGTTCGTGGTGGGCTACGCGGCGAGCACCTGGCGTGACGCGGTGGCCTTCGGCATCCTCATCATCGTGCTGCTCGTGAAGCCGGGCGGCCTGTTCGGCCGGGTCGCGGCGGAGAAGGTGTAGGCGCCGCATGGAATCCTCCGTCCCTCCGAGCGCGACCTCTCCCATCCCTTCGGGGCTCCGGGGCGTGCTGCCGGTGCTGGTGGCGCTGCCGGTGGTGGCGCTCTTCGAGTGGGCGCTGTCCGGCTCGCCGTTCGCCACGTACCTGCTGTCCATCATGGGGGTGAACATCGTCCTCGCGGTGAGCCTGAACATCGTGAACGGGATGACGGGGCAGTTCTCCATCGGCCACGCGGGCTTCATGGCGGTGGGGGCCTACGTGGCGGGGCTGTTCTCGCTGCTGCTCAAGGACATCGCCATCTCGGGCCTGCCGGTGGCGGTGAGCGATCAGATCCTCCTGGTGGGGGCCCTGGTCGTGGGCGGCATCGTCGCGGCGGTGTGCGGCTTCCTGGTGGGCCTGCCCAGCCTGCGGCTGCGCGGGGACTACCTGGCCATCGTCACGCTGGGCTTCGGGGAGATCATCCGCGTCGTGGTGCAGAACACGGAGGCCTTCGGTCGCTCGCTGGGCCTGTCGGGCATCCCCCAGACGGGGGGCCTCTTCATGGTGGGCCTCTGGGTGTTCCTGGTGGTGCTGGTGGCGCGGCGCCTGGCGGGCTCGAGCCATGGGCGCAGCCTGTGGGCCATCCGTGAGGACGAGGTGGCCGCCGAGGCGATGGGCGTGGACACCACGGGCTACAAGGTGCGGGCCTTCGTCGTCTCCTCGTTCTTCGCGGGCATCGCCGGCGGGCTGTTCGCCCACTTCGTCCCCATCATCAACCCGGGCTCCTTCACCTTCGTGAAGTCGATGGAGGTGGTGGTGATGGTGGTGCTGGGCGGGCTGGGCTCCACCACGGGAGCCATCGTGGCGGCGATCTTCCTCACGCTCCTGCCGGAGGCGCTGCGCTCGGCCTTCAACGCCATGGGCGCCGAGGGCAGTCTGGCGCAGAAGGTGGATCAGATCCGCATGCCGGTGTACGGCCTGCTGCTGGTGGTGCTGATGCTGCTGCGGCCGCAAGGGCTGTTCGGGACGCGGGAGATCTGGGACGTGCTGCCCAGGTGGATTCCCCGGCGGCGGAAGGGGCTGGCATGAGCGCCAGTCCCGAGCTCACGCCGCAGCAGCTGGCCGACGCTCCCCTGCTCAAGGCGGAGGGGGTGAGCATCGAGTTCGGAGGCCTGCGCGCCCTGTCGGACTTCCACCTCACCATCCGCAAGGGAGATTTGCAGGGGCTCATCGGCCCCAACGGTGCGGGGAAGACGACGGCCTTCAACGTGCTCACGGGCGTCTACAAGCCCACGCGCGGCGAGGTGCGGGTCGGGGGGACGCGGGTCAACAAGCTCAAGCCCCACCAGATCAACCACCTGGGGCTGGCGCGGACCTTCCAGAACATCCGCCTGTTCCGGGCGCTGACGGCGCTGGACAACGTGAAGGTGGCGTGTCGGGCCGAGGCGCTCTCCGATGCCGCGGCGCATGGGGTGACGGGGAGCCTGCTGGCCGGGGCGGCCATGGATCTGGCGCGGGGTGGCCTCTCGGCGCGGATGCTGGCGCTGCTGGTGGCCAACTGGCGGACCCTGCTGCTGGTGGGCTGGTGGAAGTCCCTGCTGCTGACGCCGCGCTTCCAGGCCGAGGAGCGCCGCATCACCGAGCAGGCCGAGCACCTGCTGGAGGTGATGGGGCTGTCGCACCGCCGGGACGAGGAGGCGCGCAACCTGCCCTACGGCGAGCAGCGGCGGCTGGAGATTGCTCGGGCGCTGGGGACTCGGCCCAAGGTGCTGCTGCTGGACGAGCCCGCGGCGGGGATGAACACCCGCGAGAAGGCGGACCTGATGGTGCTCATCCGCAAGCTGAGGGATGAGTTCTCGCTGGGCATCCTGGTCATCGAGCACGACATGAAGCTGGTGATGGGCATCTGCGAGAAGATCACCGTGCTGGACCATGGAGAGACGATCGCGCGGGGCGCGCCCGAGCAGGTGCGCAGCGACCGGAAGGTGATCGAGGCGTACCTGGGAGACAACTACCTGGAGACGCACGGAGGGGCCCCGTGAGCGAGGCGGTGAAGACGCTGGGAGATCGCGACCCGCGTGAGCCGTTGCTGGCGGTGGAGGGGCTGAAGGTCCACTACGGGGCCATCCAGGCGCTCAAGGGCGTGGGGCTCTCGGTGGGCAAGGGCGAGGTGGTGGCGCTCATTGGAGCGAACGGGGCGGGCAAGACGAGCACGCTGCGAGCGGTGAGCGGGATGCTGAAGCCGAGCGCCGGGCGTATCACCTTCGGTGGGCAGAACATCACCGGGGTGAAGGCGCACCAGCTGGTGTCGCGCGGCATGGCGCATGCGCCGGAGGGGCGAGGCATCTTCCCCAACCTCACGGTGCAGGAGAACCTGGACCTGGGGGCGTACCTGCGGCGGGACACGGCGGGGATCGAGGCGGACCAGGAGAAGAGCTTCGGGCTGTTTCCGGTATTGAAGGAGCGGCGCAAGCAGATGGCGGGGACGCTCTCGGGCGGTGAGCAGCAGATGCTGGCGATCGCGCGAGCGCTGCTGAGCCGGCCGAGGCTGCTGCTGCTGGACGAGCCCTCGCTGGGGCTGGCGCCGCAGGTGACGGAGACGATCTTCCGGACGCTGAAGGACGTGAACGCCACGGGGATGAGCATCCTGCTGGTGGAGCAGAACGCGCACCTAGCGCTGAGCATGGCCCACTACGGGTACGTGCTGGAGACGGGCGAGGTGGCGATGGCCGGCAAGGGCAAGGCGCTGCTGGAGAGCCCCGAGGTGCGCAAGGCGTACCTGGGCGAGTAGGCGCGGCTGTTCCGAGCACGGCGCCGCGTCGGACTCAGTTTACGGCAGCAGGACGCGCACGCCGACGTGGCTCGGGCCTACGAGGAGGGTGGCGGAGCCGGCCTTGTTGGAGGAGGCCTCCTTGGGCGAGGAGGGGGCGTCCGTGAGCCAGAGGATGGCGCCGCCGATGGCGAGGGCTGCTCCCGCGCTTGCGCTGATAGCGGCCCACCTGCGATTGGCGTAGTAACCGTCCTTGCGCTCAACCAGCCCGGGCAGTTCGTCACTCGCCGGGAGGCGACCGTCGAAGGCGTCGTTGAACTTCCTGGCATCCGAGTCGGCGAGGAAGACAAGGACGCCCGAGGCGACGAGCCCGGCTCCGCCCACGGCCATGCTGGTGATGCCCACCGGGGTCTTCCAGGTGGGCCCTTGAGGAGCCTCCTGCTTCACAGTGGCGATGGGAGGCGGGGCAGGCGCGGGAGCAGGCTGAGCGACGACCGGCGGGGGCTCGGGCTCGACCGGCGTCCCAGGCATGGGCGTAGGGAGGACTTCCAGTGGAGGCGCCTTCGCCACGTCGAGCTGGTCGAGGAGCGCCAAGACGGCGAAGCGGACGACGTCGCGCGGTGGCTGGTTGGGAATGCGGGGTAGCTCGAGAGGCCGCTCCTCGACCTTCTTGCCGGTGTCATCGACCACGAGGCCGGTGATGCGCGTGGACTTGGGGGTGAAGGGGTTGACGGTGATGTAGAGGGTGCGAGTGGCCTTGGTGGCGGCAGCAAGCCGTCCGAGACATGCGTTGCGGTTCTTGACCTTCGCGCACGAGCCACGCTCCTTCTCGAGGAAGGCGCGGACGTCCGGAGAGGGCACGAGGTTCATCGTCTCGCGGACGGCGGCGGTGGCGCAGATGGCCTCCAGCTCGGATGTATCGGCCTTCTTGCCTCCGGTGATGACGCACGGGTGAAGCGCAATGCGCTCCCGTTGCGGAGCCTGGGCACGGGCCGTGGGTGAGAGGATGGCCACGGAGAGCGCCAGCAGGAGGCCGTATCGGGAGAGGCGGTTCACCATGAGGAATCCCTCTTCAGTGGCAGCGACGGTCGGCGCGTCGAGCGGCAATCAGTCGAGCGGGTAACAGCGGGTGGAAGGGGAGTCCGCAACCTTCCGTGAGCAGGAGGTGCATGCTATCCACCGCAACAGGGCCGTCAAAAGGTTTGGGAGGTCTCTGATGCTGCGCAAACTCCTCGGCGTGGGGGTGCTGCTCGCGACGCTGGCCGGATGCACGAAACTCGAGGGTAGAGAGTGTACTTCGGACGCGAACTGCGGCGAGGGCGGGGCATGCAACATAGAGCTGGGGCTCTGTTACTCGTCTGACACCGAGCCACCGGTCGATCCAAGCGAATGCTCCCCTTTGTGTCCCGACTATCAGGTCTGCACCCGGAGAGGTTGCGTAGCTCGATTCGATTCACTGACCATCGAGACGCCTGCCGACAACGCCCTGTTGGATGCTGGGCCCGTGCAGGTGGTGGCCCGACTCAACGTCAAGGAGGCCTATCGGGCCGACACCCGCTTTCCCCCTGAGCTGGAGTTCACCGCGCAGCAGAGCGGCGGTAGCGTAGCTGGAGCGTTTGCGAACTACGGCCACGACGACGCCGGTACCTACACCGCCGTCTGGACACCGCCGGCAGTGGAGGCCAACGTCACCGTGCGTGTCGAGCACCGAGAAGAGGATGCCGGGCTGGCGGACATCGCGATTGTGAGAGTGGATGCGGTACCGCCGACGTTCAATGTCTCCGTGCCGCCCGCGCCCACGGGCGTGTCGGACGGGGGCACAACGTACGCGGACCCCGATGCGGGCAGCCTGACCAACCTCTGGAAGCGCGATCAGCAGGTGCGCGTGGAGATCCAGACCAACGAGGCGAACCTGGATACGAACTCCCTGAGGGTATCCTTGAGGGGGACGGATGGAGTCGCCACGCCTTCGGTTTCCGTGACTCCAGTGACCCAGGGGTGCACCGCTGTCTTCTGCGGAGAGGCTCTCTTGAATCTCTGGGAGCCGACCTTCAATACATTCCGCGGTTCCATGGCCTTGGAGGTTCAGGGCAATGATCTCGCTGGGAATGTGGGGACGACGTCTCCGGCGTCGCCCCAGGTCAATGTGACGCGCTGGAAGTGGGCTGTCAGCGGTCTTTCCGGCACCATCAGGACCAGCCCTGCCATTGGCGAGAGAGGGTCCGTCTACATCGGCACCTCCGACGGCAAGGTATTGGCGCTCACTCCCGAGGGTACGAAGGCATGGGAAGTGACACCGGGTGGCTCCGTGGCCAGCCTGGCCGTAGGGGCTTCCGATGGCGGAGTGGAGTCCGTCTATGTGGCGACCAATGCCATGAACAACAAGGCTGTGCTCCACGCACTCTCTAGTGTGGGGGGGGGATCGCGGGTGCGCTGCCCCAGTGGCACTGCTGAACTCGATGGTCCGATCCAGGGCGCCATTGCTGTCGCGATGACTGGAACTGCGCCGAACCGATTCGAGTCGGGCGTAGCCGTCGTCAATAGCGGTGCGACCACTCAAATCTGGGCTGTGCGACCTGACGCATCAGGGCTCTCGCAATGTATTCCCTCCAGTTCAACCTTCGCGATTCCTGAGACGATTCAGGATGGCTCGCTGGTGGCGAGTGGAACAAACTTCTTCTACCCGACGGCGGCTACAGCCTCGATCGTCAGCTATACCTTTGGCGGCAACGCCTTGAATTGGACGGCATCCGCCGGTGCTCATGCGGTCTATGGTCTGGCTTTGACGGGTGACAGCCTCATAGGCAGTGCAGCGGGTTCTCTCCCTGGGCAAGGAGGCCTCTACTCTGTTCCTGTCACAGGGAGCCTGAACGCTACGCTGCTGAACGGTACAGGGGTAGGGCGCGTATGGAGTCCCATCATCGGAACCGGCGGAACCAATCTCTTCTACGGTCAAGACACCGGCTCCACCCAAGGTGACCTCAAGAAGTATGACTTGCCCGGTCAGACAGTCACCACTCCCACGATTCCTAATGTCGGGGTGTTGAAATATGCCCCGGCGCTGGGGGCTGATGGTGTGCTGTATACGGCACCGAGTTCTTCAAGCGTTGTATCGGCTTGGTCTGTGAACGACTTCAGTGCGCGTTGGTCGGTCGTGCTGGGTGGAGCGCCCATCAGCGGGTCGGTGGGGCTCGATTGCGCAAGAAACGTTTCCGGCGCGGTCGTACCTAACATGCCCGGGACGCTCTACGTGCCATCTGGAGGAACACTCCACGCCATCATCGTGGACAGCCCGGGCCTCACGCGGGATGCGGCCGCCTGGCCCAAGTACCAGCACGACGCGCGCAACACCGGCAACCCGGCCACTCCTATGCCCAATTGCCAGTAAGGCCCGGTCCCTCGGCTCCGTGGCAAGTACCGCGCGGAGCCTTCATTGAGCGGTAGTCAGGGGCTCCAGACTCGTCTAGGGTCGGCGACCCTGTTCCACCCGTTTCACAGAGGGAGCGTACATGTCCCTGAAGTCTCGTCTCATTGCCGCCTTCTCCGTCCTCTCCCTGATCGCCGCTGCCTGCGCGACCACCCAGCAGGGCCAGCCCTCCGAGGCCGGTGGCTCGTCCACCGTCGAGGAACTGCCCACCGAGGGCGGAACGGGCGATCAGCAGGCTACCGCCGAGGCTCCCACCCCGGCTCCCGCCCCCGCCTCCTCGGCTCCCATTCCCCAGCTCAACGCCTTCGGTGGCCCCGAGGAGGGCTTCACCGCCAAGATGCCGGGCAATCCTCCCCAGGCGGTCCGCAACAAGATCCCCTCCAAGAATGGTGAGATCTCCACCGCCGCGTGGAACGGCAACGTCGAGGGTGTCATCTACTCCCTCAGCTTCTTCGAGTACCCCACCAAGACCGTCGCCTCCCGCGCCCCCGAGGCCTTCCTCAATGAGGGTCGCGACGGCATGGTCGCCCAGCTCAAGGGCAAGCTCCTCAACGAGGAGAACATCACCATCAACGACGCCTACCCCGGCAAGGCGTTCACCATCGCCTCCGACAGCGGTGAGGTGAAGTCGCGCATCTACCTCGTCGGGCCCCGCCTCTACACCATGCTGACCCTCTACAACCCCAGCATCGGTGCTCCCGCCGCGGACGAGTTCCTCCGCTCCCTCGTCCTCATCAACCCGCCGCCTCGCATCGAGCGCACGGGCGGTCGCGCCACCACCACCACCGGCCCCACCGACGCTGGCACTCCGGGCCCGACCGACGCTGGCACGCCGTAGTCCTTCCCCAGGTGCACGCCCTGGCCTGCCGAGCGTGCACCCGCGGACACCCGCTCCGAGGCGGTGCCTACCCCGGAGTGCAGTTCCCCCGTCACACCCTGGTTTCCTCTCCAGCCCTCCAGTCTTAGCTTCCCTGAGGGATTCGAAGGGGGAGGGGGACGGAGATGATAGGGGCTTCAGCGGCCCTGCTCGCGGCGGTGCTCGCGAGCGGGAGCCCGGTCATGCCGGTCTCGGGGGGCAATGCGCTCACCCTGCCGGCGCAGCGGCACATCGTACGCATCGACATGGGAGGCAGCCGAGCACCTGTCTGGCTGCTCGCCCTCCAGCAGGCAGGCTCCGAGGGCCGAGGTCTCTCGCTGTACCGCTCGGATGACGGTACGCGCACCTTCCGCTTCCTCGCGCCCATCCAACCCGACGCCAGCCACCATGACCGGGCCGAGCTGGTCGTCGTCGGCAGGGACGTGGCGCTCGTCTACTCCTACGAGTCGTCCACGCTGGGGCCATCGCACCGGCACGACGTCTGGTTCCAGTGGTGGCGCTACCAGGCCAGCGGCGACACCTGGCGCCCCGAGCCGGCCGTCCGCGTCTTCGATGCGACCGATGATCGCACCGCCTACTCCCGGGCGCTGCTCGCCAGGGACTCGCAGGGCCGGCTGTGGATCCAGGCCTTCCGCCTCGAGCAGGATGGACGCTCCACCGCGGTAGTGGCCGTCTCCACGAACGGCGGCTCTAGCTTCCAGCGTCAGCCGGACCTGGACCGGGTGCGCCGCCGCGGCGGCGGTCGGCTGCTGGCCGTCGGCTCGAAGCTGATCTTCGTCTACGGCATGCATGATGGCTTCGAGCCCGCGCGCATGCGCATCCGCCGGGACAGCGATCCGCTGGACACCTGGGGCTCGGTCCGCCAGGCCTTCTCCGATGGCATCTACCACGGCGCCGCGCTCAGCGCCGTGGAGGATGGCCACGGCGGCATGCACTTCGTCTACAAGGACGAGCAGGAGCGCCTCTACTACCGCCACTTCGACGGCAACACCTTCGGGGCTCGCACGCTGCTGGAGGACTCGCGCGACTGGGCCATGCAGGCGGCTACCACGCGCATCGGCGACACGCTCTATGTCTTCTACAACCGCATGCGCGAGCCCAACCGGCGCTACGAGCTGCGGGCGCGAGTGCTGCGCGACGGCGCGTTCAGCGCGCCCGTGGTGCTGGACTCGAGCTCCACCTTCAAGGGCTACCTCAACGCCGTGGACGTGCTGCCCGCGGGGACTCGCGAGGTGCCCTGCTTCTACGGCGATGCGCGCGACGCCAGCTCCCGGGGGTATCTCTCGCGGGTGATGCTGGCCACGGGAGCGGGTGACGACGGCTCCTCCGGCGACGACGGAGGCGGCCAGGGCCCCGAGGAGCCGCCTCCAGGAGCCAGCGTCTTCTCGGATGACTTCTCGCGCACCACCTCGCGCGGGCTGGGAGAGGGGTGGACGGTGGAGGGGCTCTGGTACTCGGACGGGACGCGCGCGGTGAGCGATCGCGATGGCGAGGAGCTGGCGCTCGCGTCGCGCTCGAGCTGCAGGGACTGTCAGGTGGAGGCGCGGCTGCGGCACTTCGCCGACGCGGAGGCGGGCGTCTTCCTGCGAGCCCAGGGCAGCGCGCGCTATACGCTCGTGTCCCGCTCCAACGGGCGGATCCAGATCCGGCGGGAGGTCGGCAGCCGCGTCACCGTGCTGGGGGAGGCCAGCAGCGGCCTCTCCTCCGCCCACGGGCCCATGACGCTGACCCTGTCCGCGCGCGGCTCGGGGCCGGTGGAGCTCACCGCCTCGGTGGATGGGCAGGTGCGGCTCACGGTGGTGGACGCCAGCAACTCGGCGCTCGGCGGGCCGGGGCTCGCGGGACTGGAGACGCCCATCGCGGGCGTCTGGTTCGATGACTTCCAGGTCCGGCAGCTCGGGGCGCGTCCCTGAACGTTTGGAGCAGCAACTCCTCGGAGAGCAGGCAGCCAGGGAGGGGGCATGGAGGCCCATACCCCCGCGGTGGCCGGCCGCCTGGCGGCCGCTGGCGATGAGGTAGAGCCCCAGCGTGCTAGCATGGGGGCTCTACCCTGTATCCGAGGTTTCCGAAGTGAAGAAGCTCAGCCTCGTGGCGCTGCTGGTCGCACTCTCGGCTTGCAAGAGTGACAAGTACGAGCGCGATGCGATCCAAGCCAGAGTGGTGCTCGACCCCACGGTTCAGGCCTCCTGCGTCCTGCTCGAGGTTCGGGATCCAGCGAACCCGGCTAGCACCGTCAAGGACTGGGTACCTCGGAAGGGCAAGAACGAGCTGAAGGTCGCCATCTTCAAGGGCTCGCTGCCGACGGACGTGGAGATCGCCGCGCGGCCCTACCAGGATGGGGACTGCGAGAACGACACCGAGGCGCGCACGCCCAACGGCGCGTTCGTGACGGTGAGGGCCTCCTTCGTGGAGGGGGCGGTCACCGAGGCGCCGGCGCTGTCGCTGACCCCTGGACGGGATACGGACAACGATCGGTACGTCAGCGCGGAGGACGGCGGGGCCGACTGCCAGGACTCGATCCAGTCGGTGAACCCGGGTGTCGTCGAGCAGTGCACGGACCAGGAAGACTTCAACTGCGACAACAAGCGAGGGTGCGAGGCCACCCAGTGCGGCACCAACGCGTGCTTCCGGCCACCGACCAACCTCGCGCTGACGCTGCAGGAGACGACCGTGGCTGCCGGCTCCTGCACGCGGGGCACGGTCCAGGTGAAGGACGCGAGCGGCAATGACTCCCGCGTCACCACGCCCACCGCCGTGAACCTGGCATCGAATCCCGCCGGGAGCATCGCCTTCTACACGGATGCCGCGTGCACGGCGTCCACGTCCAGCACGACCATCGCCGCGCAGGAAGGCACAGCCTCCTTCTACTTCCAGGGGCAGGCCACCGGGAACGTGACGGTCTCGGCGACGCTCAGCGGGCTGCCGACGGCGTCGCAGAGCGTCCAGGTGAATCCGGGTCCCGGCAACCGGCTGATCTTCGTCACGGCTTCGCACACGCCGGAGGCGGGAGTCTGCTCGCCGCAGGTGCGAGTCCAGAGCCAGGATGCACAGGGCAACGCGGCGCCCGTGGGGACCGACACGACGATCACGCTCGCGGCCTCGCCGAGCACGGGCTTCCAGTTCTTCACGAACCCGGGCTGCACCGGTTCGCCCGTGTCGACGGTCTCCCTGCTCAACGGGCAGAACACGATCGGGTTCTATTTCAAGGGCACGGTAGCCCAGGGTGTGAACGTCACCGCGACGTCCCCGGGCTTCACGGGCAGCACGCAGTCCCACACCATCCGGGCGGGGCCTCCGTCGATCGTCAGCCTCACCGGTCCCTCGACGGCGACGGCGGGTGACTGCAACGCGACCCAGCTCACGCTCTCGTTGCTGGACGCGTACAACAATCCGACGGTGGCGACGACGAACACGAGCATCAGCCTGTCCGTCTCCAGCGGCAGGCCGCTGACGTTCTCCCGCACCGTGGGGTGTGCGTCCGCCAGCTCGACCGTGTCGATCAACCAGGGCATGGGCTCGGCTACCATGTTCTTCCGAGGCACCGAGGCTGGCGCCTCCACCATCCGGGCGGTGTCTGGGAGCCTGACTGCCGGCACGTTGAACGTGACGATCAACGCCGCGGCGCCCACCTCGATCGAGTTCACCACCGGCCAGCAGCGGATCCCGGTGGGGACCTGCTCCGCGGTGACGACGGTGCAGCTGCGGGACGCCTACAACAATCCGGCCCAGGCGCAGGCGAACACGGAAATAGGGCTGCTGGCCTCTCCGTCCGACACCTTCCAGTTCTTCTCCGGCACGGGCTGCAGCGGGAGCCCGACGTCGGTGGTGACCATCCCTGCGGGGGGTGGCGCCGCGAACTTCTCCTTCCGGGGGAACCGCTCGGGAGCCGTGGTGATGACCGCGTCCCTGGGCTCGGTGACCCGCACCCAGAACGCGAACCTCGACCCGGGTGCGCCGACCGCGCTGCATTTCACGCCGTCCTCCGTGAGCAAGAAGGCGGGTGAGTGCCGGCAGGTCGACGTGCAGTCCCGGGACGCTCTCGGCAATCCAGCGCCGGTCACGGGCAATCAGGTGGTGGCGCTCACGGCGAGTCCGTCGGCGGGCTTCGGGTTCTACTCGAACAGTGGGTGCTCCAACGCGAGCTCCAACGTCACCATCAGCAATGGCCAGAACACCGCGACGTTCTACGTGCGAGGGACGACGGTCGGGAACGTGACGGTGACCGGCACCAGCGCGTTCGCCCCGGTGACGCTGGCTGTGACGGTGGGCCCGGAGGTTCCCTACAAGCTCGCCTTCAAGACGCCAGCGCAGCAGATCGTGAAGGGCATCTGCTCGGCCGTCACCACCGTGGAGGTGCAGGACACCCACGGCAATGCCTCGCCTGTGGCCGCCGGCGCGACGGTCACCCTGACGAGCTCCACCGGGAACGTGACCTTCCACACGGACGCGAGCTGCACGACGCAGGCGGTGACGACCGTCCCGGTCGGAGCCAACCAGAGCATCGCGAGCTTCTACTTCAAGAGCAGCGCCTACGGGAGCGTGACGCTCGATGCCGCGAGCGGCACGCTGATCGGTGCGAGCCAGGTCGAGACCATCGACCCGATCCCGCCCACGGAGCTCGCCTTCACGACGGCACCGTCGACAGCGCCGGCAGGAAGCTGCGCGAAGATGACGGTCCAGACGCGGGAGAACGGCAATCCCACGATCGTGACGTCGCCCCTGACGGTTGCGCTCAGCGCTTCGCCCACCACCAGCTTCGGCTTCTACACCGATGCTTCCTGCAACAGTGCGGCGGGCCAGGTCATCATCGCAGCGGGAGGCTCGGGCACCGCCGACTTCTACTTCAAGGGAACAGCGGCTGGGACGTTCGGCATCACCGCCTCCTCGGGGGCACTGACGCCCGCCACCCATAACGCGACCATCGCGGCGCTCGTGGCCAGCAGGGTGGGGTTCGTCACGCCGTCAGCGACGACGGTGGCGGGGACCTGCTCGGCCGCGGTCACCATCCAGTCCGTGGACCAGTACGGGAACGCTTCGCCCGTCAACTCCGCCACGACGGTCAATCTCACGGATCCTGGCGACTCCACGGATAATCAGTTCGAGTTCTTCGCGGTCCCGGGCTGCGGTGGCAGCGCGGTCACGAGCATCACCATCCCGACGTCTCCATCCGTCGTGAGCTTCTCCTACCGACCTCGGAAAGCCCGGAACGTCACGCTGACGGCTGGAGGGAACGGGCTCGCGAACGGCACGCAGGGCCACACCGTCAGCCCAGCCACCGCGAAGAAGCTGGTCTTCAAGACCGCGGGACAGACGCTGCTCGCCGGCACCTGTGCGCTTCGGACGGTGGAGAGCCAGGATGACTACGACAACCCCGCGGTCGACGCGCTCACGGTCAGCCTCAGCGCGTCGGAGACGGCGGAGTTCTTCACGGCGCCGGACTGCAACCCGAGCTCGCTGACGACCCAGGTGTCCATTCCCGCCGGGATGAGCACGGCCACCTTCTACTTCAAGGGCTACAAGGGGGGGAACAATGCCAACCTGGCCTTGGCGCTGACGGCCTCCGCCCCAGGGCTCACGGATGCGATCCAGAGCAACAACAACATCACCCCCACGGTCAGGACCGGAAGCTGCCCGCTGGCCAACAACCAGATGAGCATCCAGTGCCCCATCTCGCCTCCCCTGGCCGACGGGAACAGGATGTTCCTGACCTTCCAGGCCATCACGCAGGACACGAGGAGTGATGCAGCCAGCGTTCGTTGCCGCGTCTACAACGTCAACGAGGTGGCCTGCGATCGGGACAGCACCAGCACCAACCCCGTCAGCATCCATTGGAGGGTGGCGGAGTTCCCCAACGGCGTGGCGACCCATAACCCGGTGGTTGACTGTGGCGGCAACACCACCACGGAACCGCTCGCTGGCTTCGACAGCACGCGGACCTTCCTGTTGCTCAGCAGCCAGAGGAAGGGGGCCGATCAATCAAGCGACGTGCCCCGGCTCGCGGAGTTGACCTCGAGCACCCAGGCCGAGATCCGGAAGACGGGAGGCTGTGGCTCCCCCGCGAGCTCCGACAAGAACAACCTCCAGGTGGTCGGCTACACGGGGGCGTCGGTCCGGAGAGGATTGACCAGTCTGGCGGCCGGACAGCCCACCACAACGGCCAGCCTCCCTGCCGTGGTCCCGGGCCGGTCGCTCCTCCTCTACTCGTACATCTATGGAGGACCGAGCACGCAGTACTGCGATCGCGCGGTGCGTGGAGAGCTGACCAACGCGACGACGGTCTCCTTCTCGCGAGGCGAGGGGGATGCGACCAGCTGCGCGGGCGTGCCCATCTCCAGCATCTCCTGGGAGGTGGTGGAGTTCCCCGCGGGAACTGTCGTCCAGTCGCTCACGCGGCAGCTCGTTGCGCTCCAGCCCACCTTGACCGTCACGCTCCCCACTTCGGTCGATCCGAGCCGCACGGTGATCATCACGGGCGGACAGTGGGCCTCGGGACAGGTCCATGGAGAGGGGAAGCACACGGGGGTGGATGGCATCAGCGACATGCGCGCCATGGCCACCCTGGCCCCGGACGGCTCCTCCATCACCCTCACGCGGGCGACTTCCGTCTCCACGGCCACCTTCACCTTCTTCGTCGTCCAGCTCAAGCCTTGAGCTGAGACGGCCCAGCAGGAACATCGAGGAGGGGCCATGTGGAATCCCGCGCAGTACGAGCGCTTCCGTGACGAGCGGAAGCGCCCCTTCTTCGAGCTGCTCGCCCGCGTGGAGGCCTCCTCGCCCGCCCAGGTGGTGGACCTGGGCTGCGGCACGGGAGATCTCACGCTCGTGCTCGCCGAGCGCTGGCCCACGGCTCGCGTCACCGGCGTGGACTCCTCCGAGGCCATGGTGGCGGAGGCCACCCGCCGCGCCCATCCGGACCGGGTGCGCTTCGAGCTGGCGGACCTGGCGCGCTGGACTCCCGCCGCGCCGGTGGACGTGCTGTTCTCCAACGCGGCGCTCCACTGGCTGCCGGAGCACCCCGCGCTCCTGTCCCGCCTGGTGTCGCTCCTCGCGCCCGGGGGCGTGCTGGCCTTCCAGATTCCGGCCAACTTCGACGCTCCCTCGCACCGGCGCATCGATGAGGTGCGCGCCCTGCCGCGCTTCGCCGCCACCCTGGCCGGCGTGAGGCGCGGACAGGCCGAGCCGCTCGAGCAGTACGAGGGCTGGCTGGCGGGAATGGGCCTCGCGGTGGACGCCTGGGACACCACCTACCTCCATGTGCTGCCGGGAGAGGATGCGGTGCTGCAGTGGCTGCTGGGCACCACGCTGCGGCCGGTGCTCGCGGCGCTCGGGCCCGAGGAGAGCCAGGCCTTCCTCGACACGCTCCGGCCGCTGCTCCGCGCGGACTACCCCGCGGCAGAGCGTGGCACCCCCTTTCGCTTCACCCGTCGCTTCGTGGTGGCCGCGCGTCGCGAAGGCGGGCGCTGAGCGCGAGCGCCCGCGGTCCTCACTTCGCCGTGGCCAGGCGGATGCGCACCAGCAGCTCGTGGAGCCCGGCCCGACCGCTCGGCTCGTTCGGCAGCTGGCTCGAGTCCCGCGCCTGCTCCAGCTCCTCCCGCAGGCGGTGGAACTCCCGCTCGTGGAAGTCGAAGTCCGCGTCCTTCAGCGTGCCCTTCTCCGAGCCCTCCAGCTTGCGCTGCACGAGCTCGTGGATGTACGGCAGGCGGTAGCCCTCGTTGAGGGTGACGAGGTTCGGCTCCACGCGGCCGGTGCGCATCAGGTGGATGCCCGTGAGGAGCACGCGGTACACGTAGAGCAGCGGCTTGACGCGCCGCGGCCGCTCCTTCTCGAAGAGCCGCCACTGCGTCTCGGCGAAGCCCAGGTAGTGGTGGGCGTGGTGGCGGGTGATGCAGGCGTTGGCCAGCGCCTTCAGCTCCTGGTGCTCCGGAGAGCTGCGCAGCACGAGCGGCGAGAAGAGCTGCTCCAGCACGTAGCCATTGCGGCGCAGCAGCAGCCCGAAGAACTTGGACACGTCGTGGGTGACGAGGTCCATCTCCAGGCCCTCGTGCAGCGTGGACTGCTCCACCGTCTCCGGGCCCGTGTCGAGCCCCACCACCTCGCGCGCGGGCAGCACGTGCACGCCCCGCAAGTCCCAGTCCGAGTCCGGAGACGGGAAGCCGTAGATGTGGGAGCCGCTCACCGTCATGAAGACGAGCGGGTAGGGGTGTCGCTGTACGAAGGGATCCAGGCGGCTGTCGAGCGTCGTCATGGCGTCAGCTCCTCCCTCGGGGGCGGGGACTCGGCACGGGCCTCATAGCGCGCCCGCCAGTGGCAACTCCAGCCGGGGCAGGTACCGCCCCCCCTTGCTCTCGAAGAGGACGAGGTGCTCCACGCGCGCCTCGCCCCAGTGCTCGCCTTGGAGCGCCTTCTGGCACTCGAGGAAGGCGGCGTCGCCCCGGGGCTCCCTGGAGCGGGCGAGCGTCAGGTGCGCGGTGTACATGCGCTTCTCGCGCGGGAAGCCCAGCGGCTCCAGCACGGTCGCCACCTCCGCCTGCAGCGCCCCGAGCGCGGCGGTGTTCCCCCCCACGCCGGCCCAGAGCACGTGCGGATGGCGCGGCGAGCCGAAGCTGCCGCCGCCCTCGATGGTGAGCGTGAAGGGCGCGTGGTGCCGGGCCACCGGCGTGAGCGCGTCGGTGATGCCGGCGAGCTGGGGCTCGGCCACCTCCCCGAGGAAGACCAGGGTGAGGTGGACGCCCTCGGAGTTCACCCAGCGGGCCTTCGGGGACAGGGCGCGCAGGCGCTCGATGCCGGCCGCGGCCCGCGCTTCCACGGCGCTCCCCAGGGTGACGGCGGTGAACAGGCGCATGGCTCAGGGCTCCGGGGCCGCGCGCCGACGTGGCCAGAGCGCGAAGGTCCAGCAGGGGAGGAAGACGAGGAACTCCACCACGACGACGTACAGCCCGCGTGGGGAGAGCATACCGACGCCGATGGGGGCCACGGGCAGGGGGCGCACCGGCGCGAAGAGGCGGGCGTTCGACAGGGGCCAGAGGAGCGCGGCCCCGAGCCCTCCGTCGGTCAGCGCGTCCAGCAGGCCATGGCTGCCCACGGAGACGAAGGAGAGCAGGCCCAGGCGCCAGGGCGCGATGCGGAGCAAGCGCGCCAGCCCCATGGAGCCCAGCGCCACCAGCGCCGCGAAGGCGAGCGAGTGCGTGGCGCCCCGGTGTCCCCAGGGAGCGGAGTAGGGGATGCCCAGCTTGAAGGCGATGACATCCGCATCCGGCAGGAGCGCCAGCGCGGAGAAGAACAGCATGTAGGCCACGAGCCGGCCTCGCGAGGAGCCACCCGCCTCATACCTGCCCAGGGACATGCCGACCGCGACGTGACCGATGCTCGCCATACCTGGGCCTCACGATAGTCCATCAGGCTGCCCGGGGCCGCCGGGGGCTTCCTGGCGAAGGAGGGCCTCCTGGGCTAACCTGGGAGGTAGCGTGTTCACCGTCTCCTCCGAGTCCGGGCTCGATGAGCTCCTTCGCCAGCGCCTGGATGAGCGGCGGGCGAAGGTGAGCGAGTGGATCAACCGCTTCCGGGTGGGCGGAGCCATCGGCTGGGGGGTGTTCGCCCTCCTGTTCGACTGGCAGACGCCTCGGTGGATGCTGGGGGCGTACCTGGGGCTGGCGGTGGCGCTGTGGCTCGGCGCCCGGCGCTTCCCGGCCATCGGGACGAGGCCCGCGCTCGGCGTGGTGGGCATCGACATGCCCGCCATCTGCCTCATCCAATATTCGGCGCTGCAGTACACGAGCAACACCGTGGCGGTGGCGCTGATGCCCATCGGCATCTACGTCACGCTGCTGATGGTGGTGGCGATGCTCGGGCTGTCGTGGCGCGGGGTGACGATGACCACCCTGCTCGCCATCGGCTGCGAGGTGCTGCTCTGCGAGCGCGCGGGGATTCCGCGCGATGTCTATCCCCAGGCCTTGGGGCTGGTGCTGGTGCTGGCGGCGTTCGCGGCCATGTTCGTGAGCGGCCAGATGCTGGGGCTGGTGCGGGACGTGACGCGCGAGCAGGCCCGGCGGGCGCGGCTGGGGCGCTACTTCTCGCCGCAGGTGGCCAGCCGCATCGCGGAGCTGGGCCCGGGAGCCGACACGGGCCAGCACCGCGAGGTGACGCTGCTGTTCTCGGACATCCGGGGCTTCACGACGATGGCCGACCAGATGGAGAGCCCGCAGGTGGTGGCGCTGCTCAACGAGTACCTGGCGAGGATGGTGGAGGTGGTGTTCCGCAACGGAGGCACGCTCGACAAGTTCATCGGAGACGGCATCCTGGCGTACTTCGGAGCGCCGCTGGAGCTGGCCGGGCACCCGCAGGCGGCGGTGGAGTGCGGGCTGCAGATGCTCGAGGCGCTGGAGCGGCTGAACGCCGAGCGCCAGGCGCGGGGAGAGGCCCCGCTGAACATCGGCATCGGCATCCACACCGGCCGCGTCGTGGTGGGAGACGTGGGGCCCAACCAGCGCCGGGAGTACACGGTGATAGGCGACGCGGTGAACCTGGCCAGCCGCATCGAGGGGCTGACCAAGAAGGTGGGCGTGCCGATGCTCGTCTCCGAGGTGACGCGGGCCCGGTGTGGCGCGGAGCTCGAGTTCACCGCCGCCACGCCGCTGCCCGTGCAGGGCAAGCCGGAGCCGGTGGCCACCTTCACGCCACGCCGCGCTCCGGCCGTGAGCTCCTGCTCAGTAGGCCTTGGAGAACACGATGCGGCCCGGTGAGGCGTCGCCGCACACCACGCACTTGCCCGGCTCCTGCTTCAGGTCGAACGGCCGGCACCGGGTGGTGGCCGCCATGTCGTTCTTCGCCTTCGCCTCGCAGGTGGGCTTCTCGCACCAGTGCGCCAGCATGAAGCCGTCCTCGGCGCGCTTCTGCATCTCCTCGTAGGAGTTCACCTCGAAGGTGTTCGCGTCGCGGAAGCTCTTCGCCTTGTTGAAGAGGTCCGTCTGCATCGCGTCCAGCATGGCCCGGGCCTTGTCCACCGCCTGGCCCAGCGGGACGAACTCCTTCTGCTTCAGGTCCCGGCGCACCATCACGCACGAGTCCTTGGCCAGGTCCTTCGGCCCCAGCTCCACCCGGAGGCAGGTGCCCACCATCTCGTGCTCGTAGTACTTGAAGCCCGGGCCCTTGGACTCGTCGTCGTCCACCACCACGCCCAGCCCCGCCTTGCGCAGGTCCGCCGCCAGCGCCTGGGTCTTCTCCTTCACCTGCGTCTTCTCCGCGTCCGACGCCTTGCCCAGGATGGGGATGATGACCACGTGGGTGGCCGCCAGCCTGGGCGGCACCACCAGCCCCGAGTCATCCGAGTGCGTCATGATGAGGCCGCCGATGAGGCGCGTGGACACGCCCCAGGACGTCTGCCACACGTGGTGCTGCTTGCCGTCGCGGCCCTGGAACTGCGTGTCGAAGGCCTTGGCGAAGTTCTGCCCCAGGTTGTGGCTGGTGCCCGCCTGCAGCGCCTTCTTGTCCTGCATCATCGCCTCGATGGAGTAGGTGCGCAGCGCGCCGGCGAACTTCTCCGTCTCGCTCTTGCGCCCCTTGAGCACCGGCATCGCCATGTAGTCCTCGGCGAACGTCCGGTACACCTCCAGCATCTGCAGCGTCTCCTTCTCCGCGTCCTCCTCCGTCTCGTGGCAGGTGTGCCCCTCCTGCCAGAGGAACTCGGTGGTGCGCAGGAACAGCCGCGTGCGCATCTCCCAGCGCATCACGTTGGCCCACTGGTTGATGAGCATCGGCAGGTCGCGGTAGCTCTGGATCCACTTGGCGAAGCTGCGGTTGATGATCGTCTCGCTCGTGGGCCGGATGATGAGGGGCTCCTCGAGCTTGGCGCCGCCCGCGTGCGTCACCACGGCCAGCTGAGGGTTGAAGCCCTCGACGTGCTCGGCCTCCTTCTTCAGGTAGCTCTCGGGGATGAGCAGCGGGAAGTAGGCGTTCTTGTGGCCCAGGTCCTTGAACATCTTGTCCAGGACGCGCTGCATGTTCTCCCACAGCGCATAGCCGTTGGGCCGGATGACCATGCAGCCCTTCACGTCCGAGTAGTCGGCGAGCTTCGCCTTCAGGACGAGATCGACATACCACTCGGAAAAGCCCTTCTCGCGGGGCAGGAGCTTCTCGGCCATGTGCTAGCAACCCTCGTTCGGAGTGAAAGAAGGAAGGTTGCCTACGCCGGGTACCACCGGAAATCAACGGGCACGATGACTCCGCTCGACTCGTGAACGCCAGGAGCGGGGGCTTTGCCCGGGGCCCTGCCCCTCCCCCGAGGGGGGAGAGGCGGGCCGTGAGGCGGGTGCTCCGAGGCTCAGACGCCCTCGGGCGGCTCCTTGGAGGGCGGGTCCGGAGGAATCAGCCCTGGGGTGATCTGGTGGAGCGTGCCACCCCGGATGGTGAACTGGCGCTCGCCCAGGCGCTTGCGGCAGACCTCGATGTCCTTGGCCTGGTAGACCTCCACGTACAGCGCGCCAGGCCCCGGCGGGACGAAGACCTTCCGCTCGGCGCAGTCACCGAAGAGGCTCATCACCTCTTCACGCGTCTGGCCCAGCTTGAACTCCGGAGGAGGACCCTCGTCCTCCGTGGGAGCGGCGGCTTGCGGCTCCTCGGAGGGCTCGGCCTCGGCCTCCGGCGCGGGGGCCGGCTCCGGGGCCGCCTCGACCTTGGCGGGCTGAGGCGCGGCCGGCTCCGGGGCAGGGGCCGACTCCTTGGAGCAGGCCCCCCACAGCAGCGCCCCGGCGAGCGCCGCCACCCTCCATGTCACCATCACAGCTGATCGCATGCCGCCTGGTCTCCGTCATGGCGGCACGCGTGGCCGCGGCGATCGAGTTCCAGCTGGTAGAGCGACTTCACGCCGTCGTCGTTGACCTGGACCTTCATGTGCGTCGCCTGTCCCGGACCGACCATGCCGATGCCGAGCTCCACCTGGCCACCACCGATGGACACCTGCATGGCGGGCTCGGCGGGAGCCGCCACGGTGTTGCTCGAGGTGAAGCGCGCCCAGCGATCCTGGCCCTTGTCATAGAAGCCCACCGCGCAGTTGGCCATGCCCGTGGCGAAGTTGGACTGGTACAGGCGCGCCACGTTGGTGCCCGTCGTGGAGCAGACGGCCCCGGAGGCGCCGCTCGGCTCGAACGAGCTCCACAGCACGCAGCCCGCCTGCAGGGTGCCGGTGGTGCCCGTGCGCTCGTTGGCGATGCCGTACTCGATGAACCAGCCCTTGCCGGCCGGCGCGGCCGACTGCTGGCTGGCGGAGACGACCTTGCCCGTGCTGTCGAACTGGCTGACGTTCACCAGATCGTCGTCCGTGTACCGGTTGTTGTCGTAGGCGGTCGCCTCGCCGTCGGTGTCGAACTTGCGCAGCGGATCAGTCCCGCCGTACGTGTACATGCCGTAGTAGCGCTGCGGGTAGGGCGGCGTGGTCTGGACGAAGTTGAGCTGCGCCCAGGTGTTGGCCGTCTCGCGGCAGTTCCAGGTGGTGGTGTTGCCATCGCACGTGTACTGGATGGAGCCGTCGTTGGCGTTGCCGCAGCCGTTGGCCGCGTCGTTGTTCCAGGCGAGCGTCACCTGCGACCCACCACACGCATTGCCCCCGGCCGCCGTCGTCGCGGTGCCCGCGGTGTAGTGGAAGTTCTGGAAGACGCTGCTGGTGCTGAAGACGGTGTTTCCACCCCGCGCGACGGTGAGCGAGTTGTTGACGCCGCAGCCCTGCACGGCGCAGCCGCGGGGGTTGGACAGGCGGCAGGCCGTGCCCTTCTCCAGCAGGTTCTCGCGGTCGCCCGTGCCCGCGAAGGTGCGCAGGAAGCCGGTATCCGGCTGCAGGGCGTTGAGCGTCATGTAGCTGAACGGAGCGCGCATGGCCTCTTCGTCGGCGCTACGGCCGCCCAGGTTGGCCACCCGGAAGGCGCGCGCGGCGTGCCAGTTGTCCACCTGCTGCTTGGTGGAGTCCCACGTGCCCGGCTTCCACATGCGCAGCATCCACAGCTGCCCGCCGTAGTCGCCGATGGTGGCCGAGTCCCACAGCAGGTCGGCGTCCGCGCTGGGGTTGTCCGCGCGGCCGATGTCCATCATGGAGACGCCCGCCGCGAAGGGGTAGCGCAGGTGCTCGGAGCGGTTCTTCCCGTCACCGTAGAAGACGCTCCACACGGTGTGGCCGCTCTGGATGTCCACGATGGCCACGCCACGGCCGCGCAGCATGTGCTCGTCGAAGCCGCCGTTGAGCGCCACCACCCACCGCTCGCGAGCGACGGTGTTGTCGATGGACCACGGGCCCGGGCCGGGGTCCTCGTTCTCGCCGGCGAGCACCCGCAGGGCCTGATCCGCCGAGTCGGTGAGGGCCACCGGGCCGATGGGCGGCGGGCGGGGAGCGAAGTTGGTGAAGCTCTCGCCCACCTGCAGCGCCAGCGGGTCGCACGGCTGCGGCCACATCCACAGGAAGTCGCCCTGAGCGAGCGGCGCCGCGGTGGTCGACTCACCCGGCTCGTCACCCAGCAGGCGCGTCAGGTCCAGCGCGAAGCGGTGCACGCCGCCGCGGCCGGTGCCCACCACGGCCACCGTGCGGTACTCCTCCCACTGCTTCTTGTTGTCGGCCGGCTGGCCGCCCGCGCCGTCGATCCACACGTCGCGCACCATGGGCGAGCTGTCCACGAAGTAGGCGTGCTTGCCGATGTTGGGGCGCAGCTTGGGCAGCAGGTCCGGCGGGATGAAGGCCCACAGCTCCTCGCCCGTGCCGTCGTCGTACTTGCGCTGGCCGGTGAAGGGGTCCACATCGTCCGAGCTGGTGACCTTCCTGCCGTTGTGGAAGGCGTGCAGCATGCCGTCGTTGGCGCCCACCAGGACGATCTTGTCGCGGTCACCGGCGGCGTCCACGTACTTGTCGTAGGCGATCACCTCCGTGCGGTCCGCCGTCACGTAGTCGTTCTGCTGCGGCGTGGCGCCGGAGAAGAGCGCCGACAGACACTGCGTGGAGAAGGCGCAGAAGTTCTTCGGCATCGGCGGCTCCACGTTCGCGGGCCCCGAGTGGAAGATGTCGCCGAGCAGGAACTCGCGGTCGGTGGTGCGCTTGGCCGGGTCGGGGTTGAGCGCATCCGCGCCGCGGTACCAGTTGATGATCAGCCTGGCGCAGTCGACCGGCGACAGGGTGGCAATGCCCAGCTTGGCGGCCAGGTCCGCGCACGCGTTGGGGTTGTTGGGGATGCCCAGGTACTCCCGCAGCACGGCGGCGTTGTTCTCGTGGAACTCGATTGGCGTGTCGCGCGAGTCGATGATGCCCGCGGGGGCCGCGTTGTCGACGATGGTGTAGATCTTCCGGGTGGTCCACTTGTTGTGGGGAGCGGCGGCCAGCTTCGCGCCCGCCTCCCAGTAGGGAACGGCCGGCACGAGCGGGGACAGCAGCTTCACGAAGTTGCCCTCATCGTTCTCGATGATGGCGTCTCCCGCGGCGTCGAGGATCAGCGTGTCGTCGCAGTCGCCGTCCTGGTTGAGATCTCCTCCCGCGCTGACCCGCTTCGGATCGCAGCCCAGCAGGCGCTCGGGGCCCTCCTTGAAGCGGTAGAGGAAGCCCTGCCACGGCTCCACCTTGGAGCGGGCCGGCTTGAAGCGCGGGATGAGCGTGGCGCTGGCGCTGCGCACCTGCAGCGTGCTGGCCGCGGGGCTCGAGAAGGAGGTGGCGCGCGTCTGCACGTTGTTGATGATGTCCAGCAGCGCCTGCTTGAGGCTGGCCCCGTCCTCGGCCGTGTAGTACAGGCCGCCGCCCACGTCGGCCGCGTTCTTCAGCAGGTTGCTGTTGATGCCGAAGCCCACCGTGTAGGTGATGACGCTCTGCTTGCCGGCGGTGTTGAAGTCACCGATCTGCGGCGGGTTGTTGGCCTGCAGATCCTGCTCGTAGAGCATCTTGGCCACGTCATCCAGGTAGAGGTTCTGGTTGTCGTCGCCGGGGTTGGTCGGATTGATACCGATGTCACGGCCGGCGAGGCTGGTGCCGATCTGGCACGGCCGGGACGAGGGGCAGTACACCGGACCGCCGTTCACATCGCGCATCCTGGCGGCCATGGTGGAACTGAAGTTGTCACCGCTGGGCTCACCGTCGGTGATGATGATGACCGACGAGGTCTGGCAGCCCCAGCACACGCTGCGGCCCTGCGAGGTGAGCTGACCGTTCTTGAACTCGTTCGGGTAGAGGTAGTTGCCGCCGAAATTGAACTTGGTCCGGTAGATGCTGTCGTCCGAGGTGAAGTAGTAGCCCACGTTGAGCAGCGACTTCGCCAGCGGCGTGCCGGTGGTGAACTCGATGTTGTTGACCGTGTTGATGTAGCTGGCGCGGTTGTTGTCGAACGCCGTCGAGTCGTTGAGGATCTGCGAGCACGAGGGGTTCTGCGGCTGGAGCAGCGTGGACAGGTCGTTGTCGCTGTTGGGCGCGAAGATGGTGATGCCGGCGCGCACCCGCTTCAGGTCCTTGATGACGGACTTGAGCACCGCGCGGGCGGTGACGTACTTGGGCGGGTTGAAGTTGAGGAAGCGGCCCCAGAAGATGAAGTCCAGGTTGGTCAGCGGCGCGGTGTCACGCGCGGTGGCACCCGGCAGCTTCCACCAGCCCTTGGTGCTCAGGCACTGGATGCAGCGGTTGTAGACCGCGCTGTTGGTGGTGTTCCAGTTGGGGACCTGCGACTGGCAGGCCGACTCCTTGGTGTGCCACTGGACGTCCGGCTCGCTGCTGTCGTTCCAGTACATGTACGCATAGAACTTGTCGTCCAGGAACAGCTTGTCGAAGCCGCTGTCCGCGCCCAGCCCGGTGCCCGGATCCGGCTGGGGGTACTGGAAGGTCGGGTCCCAGCCGCGGCTGGCCTGGAACGCGTCCAGGCGCGGGTTGTCGCAGCCGTTGGTGGTGATGTTGAAGAAGACGCTGTGCTCGCTGTTGATGACCTGGGGCAGCTCGCGCATGGAGCCCGAGGCATCGACGAGGAAGTGGATGTTGGGCGGGGCACCGTCGGCGCTGAAGAAGCGCTCGTCGCCGGACACGTCCTTGCCGCGCAGCACGTCATTCACCAGGGACGTGGTGAGCTGGCAGCAGGCCGGGCTGTTCTTGGTTCCATCGCCGAGCTCATCCGCGGCGAAGGCGACACTGGCGATGCCCAGGGCCGCCAGGCCCAGGGCGGTACGGCGGAGGATGGATGTCCAGGAGTGCATAGGGGGTTCTCCTTTGGAACTCGGATTCTACAAGCCGACCCGGACCATGAACTCGATCTCGCGCTCGGCGCTCGAGGGGTCATCGGTCTCACGGCACACGGCGG